>NZ_ASSI01000330.1:0-682 GCF_000466765.1 Burkholderia sp. AU4i
CCGTTGCCGACGAGATCGTCAAGGCCGGCGGCAAGGCGATCGGCGTCGCGATGGACGTGACGAACGAGGAAGCCGTGAACAGCGGTATCGACAAGGTGGCCGAAACGTTCGGCTCGGTCGACATCCTCGTGTCGAACGCGGGCATCCAGATCGTCAACCCGATCGAGAACTACTCGTTCTCCGACTGGAAGAAGATGCAGGCGATCCACGTCGACGGCGCATTCCTGACGACCAAGGCCGCGCTCAAGCACATGTACAAGGACGATCGCGGCGGTGTCGTGATCTACATGGGTTCGGTGCACTCGCACGAAGCGTCGCCGCTGAAGTCGGCGTACGTGACGGCCAAGCACGGTCTGCTCGGCCTGGCCCGCGTGCTGGCGAAGGAAGGCGCGAAGCACAACGTGCGCTCGCACGTCGTGTGTCCGGGCTTCGTGCGCACGCCGCTGGTCGACAAGCAGATTCCGGAGCAGGCGAAGGAGCTCGGGATCAGCGAAGAGGAAGTGGTGAAGAAGGTGATGCTCGGCAATACGGTCGACGGCGTGTTCACGACGGTGCAGGACGTCGCGCAGACGGTGCTGTTCCTGTCGGCGTTCCCGAGCGCCGCGCTCAGGTCCGCCGCATCGACGGCCTGCTTTTCCGTGGGGGCGCGCGGCTTCACTGCATGAACCAGCCGTGGCTGACG
>NZ_ASSI01000331.1:0-4250 GCF_000466765.1 Burkholderia sp. AU4i
GCCTGTTCGGACCAGCGCGGCCGCGGCCGGCTCACCGCCAGCGGCCGGCTCGCGCTGGCCCTCACCGCGCCGTCGCGGTCGAGCAGCACGGCCTTCACGCCCGACGTACCGAGGTCGACTCCGATGTACATGGCGTCAGCGCAGCCCGTAGATGGCCTGGTTCACGATGTTCTCGAGCCGCTCCTGCCCGCCGCTCGCATGCTGCGGGTTCACGCCGCGCGCGAGCGCGTCGGCGGCGAGCGATTCAAGCGTGTAGCCGCCCGACAGGATCTCGCGGCCGAACGCGCTGTCCCATTGCGCGTAGCGCTGCCGGCGCAGCGCGTCGAGCCGGTCGTTCGCGACCAGCACGGCGGCGCGCTCGAGCGCGAGCGCGAGCACGTCGATCGCGCCCACGTGGCCGTGGAACAGGTCTTCCGGATCGACGCTCTGGCGCCGCACCTTCGCGTCGAAGTTCATGCCGCCGGTGGTGAAGCCGCCGTGGCGCAGGATCTCGTAGAACGCGAGGGTCAGCTCCTCGACACTGTTCGGGAACTGGTCGGTGTCCCAGCCGTTCTGCGGATCGCCGCGATTCGCATCGACGCTGCCGAACACGCCGAGCGCGAACGCGTTCGCGATCTCGTGATGGAACGAATGGCCGGCGAGCGTCGCGTGGTTCGCCTCGATGTTCACGCGGATCTCGTTCTGCAATCCGAATTGCGTGAGGAAACCGTGCACGGTCGCGACGTCGTAGTCGTACTGGTGCTTGGTCGGCTCCTGCGGCTTCGGCTCGATCAGCAGCGCGCCCTTGAAGCCGATCCGGTGCTTGTGCTCGACGACCATCGACAGGAAGCGCGCGAACTGCTCGCGCTCGCGCACGAGATCGGTATTGAGCAGCGTCTCGTAGCCTTCGCGGCCGCCCCACAGCACGTAGTTCTCGCCGCCGAGCCGGTGCGTCGCGTCGAGCGCGTGGCGCACCTGGGTCGCCGCCCACGCGAACACGTCGGGATTCGGGTTGGTCGCCGCGCCCGCCGCGAAGCGCGGATGCGAGAACAGGTTCGCGGTGCCCCACAGCAGCCGCACGCCGGTGGCCTGCTGACGCTCGCCCAGGTAATCCGTCATCCGCGCGAAATTCTCGACGTACTCGCGCAGGCTGTCGCCTTCCGGCGCGACGTCGGTGTCGTGGAACGTATAGAACGGCGTGCCGAGCTTCGTGAAGAACTCGAACGCCGCATCCGCCTTCTGCCGCGCCCGCTCGAGCGCATCGCCCGGCTGCTGCCACGGCCGCCGGAACGCACCCTGGCCGAACATGTCGTGCCCCGGCCACACGAACGTATGCCAGTAGCACACCGCGATGCGCAAGTGTTCCTCGAGCGTCTTGCCGAGCACCTGCTTCGTGCGGTCGTAGTGGCGGTAGGCAAGCGGGTTGTCCGATTGCGGACCTTCGTAGCGAATCGCGGGAATCTGTTCGAAATACGACATGGCGTCTCCGTCCGGTTTCTTGTTGCAGTGCGGCGCGCGGCGCGTTGGCGTGCGGGCCGAATTCGGTCTGGCTGGATCGTGCCCGCGCGCCCCCTCCCCCGCAATTGCGAAATTGCGCAGCATGCTTAACGATTCTTGCCAGCGCGCTGCGCACCGCACGCGTTCCGTCCTACAATCGCCGGACACCAGACCAGCGCGCGGCACCGTCCGCGCCCCCGGAGACAACGGCGCGACGCCCCGCACGCGCCCCGAGACCGAGATGACCCGCGCCCCTTCCAGCCAGACACCGCACCGCATCGCGCTGCTGTTCAACGCCAACAAGGTCTACGACCGCGAGATCATCAGCGGCATCGGCCAGTACCTGCGCTCGACGCGCGTGGTGTGGGACCTGTTCCTCGAGGACGACTTCCGCTGCCGGCTCGCCGGCATCGAGCATTTCGACGGCGACGGCATCATTGCCGACTTCGACGATCCGGCCGTCGCCGACGCGCTCGCCGGCTCGCCGCTGCCGGTCGTCGCGCTCGGCTCGTCCTACGAGGATCCCGCGCAGTATCCGGACGGCGTGCCGTATATCGCGACCGACAACGCGAAACTCGTGTCGCTCGCGTACACGCACCTGATCGGCGCCGGGCTCGCGCACTTCGCGATGTACAGCCTGCCCGACGCGCAGCAGAACCGCTGGGCGCAGCAGCGCGAGCTGGCGTTCGACCGGCTCGCGCGCGCGGACGGCCTCGACGCGCCGATCTACCGCGGGCTGTCGACGAGCGCATCGGCATGGAATCACGCGATCGAGCAGCTGATCGGCTGGCTGCATGCGCTGCCGAAACCCGTCGGCATCATCGCGGTGACCGACGCGCGCGCGCGGCACCTGCTGCAGGCCTGCCTGATCGCCGGCCTCGCGGTGCCCGAACAGGTCGCGATCATCGGCATCGACAACGATCCGCTCACGCGCACGCTGACGCGCATCCCGCTGTCGTCCGTGATCCAGGGCACCGAGGAAATGGGCCGGACCGCCGCGCACCTGCTGCACCAGATGCTGCGCGGCGTGCGTTTTCCCGACCGGCGCATTCTCGTGCCGCCCGTCGGGATCAACGTGCTCGAATCGACGCGCCACCAGCCGCTCACGAGCCCCTACGTGATGCGCGCGCGCCATTTCATTCGCCAGTACGCGTGCCAGGGCATCAAGACGGAACAGGTCGCCGACTACGTCGGCGTGTCGCGCTCGCTGCTCGAGGAACACTTCCGGCGCGAACTGCAGCGCACCGTGCACCAGGAAATCCTGCGCCACAAGCTCGAAGCGGCGCAGGCGCTGCTGGCCGGCCGGCAGGCGTCGAGCGCCGAAGTCGCGATCCGCTGCGGCTTCACGTCGCTTCAGTACATGTACGCGGTATTCCGCCGTGAGCTCGGATGCACGCCGCGCGAATACCAGGAACGCACGATCGCCGCGCACTGAAGCCGGCCCTACCCATCGAATCCACCCATGCATATCGATACCGACTCTCCCCGCCCGGCGCCCGGCGTCGCACGCGTCCCTTCCGAACCGTGGGGCACGCTGCCCGACGGCGACGCGGTGCGGCGCTACACGCTGCGTAACGCGCACGGGATGCGCGTCGTCGTCAGCGACCTCGGCGCGACCGTCGTGTCGTGGCTCGCGCCCGACCGCACCGGACGCTTCGCCGATATCGTGCTCGCGCACGACACGCCCGCCGAATACGTCGAATCGGGCGCCTACCTCGGCGCGACGGTCGGCCGCTGGGCGAACCGGATCGCCGGCGCGCGCTTCACGCTCGACGGCGTCGACTACCGGCTCGACCGCAACGAGCGCGGCAATCTGCTGCACGGCGGCGCGAACGGCTTTCACCGGCAGCGCTGGGCCGTCGTCGACGATTGCGGCGGGTTGACGCTGCAACTCGATTCGCCCGAAGGCGACGCGGGTTTTCCGGGCAACGTGAGCGTGCAGGTTCGTTATGCGCTCGACGACGACGGCACGCTGACGATCGACTACACCGGCGTCACCGACGCGCCCACGCCGCTCAACCTGACGAATCACAGCTATTTCAACCTCAGCGGCCGCGCGGGCGGCGACGTGCGCGGCCACGTGCTGAGCATCGACGCCGACGCGTTCCTCGAAGTCGACGACGCGCTGATCCCGACCGGCACCGCCGACGTGACCGGCACCGCGTTCGACTTCCGGCACAGCGCACCGCTCGGCGCGCGCCTCGACTGGCCGCACGCGCAGCTCGCGCGGGCGCGCGGGTTCGACCACTGTTTCGTGCTGCGCGACGGCGCGCACGCGCTCAGGCCCGTCGCGGCGATCTACGACCCGGAAAGCGGCCGCGAGCTGCTCGTGTCGACGGATCAGCGCGGCCTGCAACTCTATACGGGCAACTACCTGGACGGCGTGCGCGTGAGCGGCGGCACGCGCTGCGCGCGACACGCCGCGCTGTGCGTCGAAGCCGGCGGCTTTCCGGATCAGGTCAACATGGACGGCCTGCGCGACGCCGTCATCGTCCAACCGGGTGCCGTCTATCGACAGACCACGCAGTACCGCGTCGGCGTTCGCGCCTGACGCGGTGCACGGCGACGGCGCGGCTACGTCGCGCGCCGTTGCCCGGTCGATTCCGTTCCGCTGCACCGCACGCGCGGTGCGATCCCCGGTGCGATCGCCGGTGTGATCCCCTACGCGCGCCGCATCGTCGACACGAGCGCCGCATCCTCGCCCGCGCCGGCCGGCCGTGCCGATGCGGCGTCGGCCGGCCGCGGCCGCTCGCCCAGCCCCGTGCCGCCGGTGC
>NZ_ASSI01000332.1:0-1852 GCF_000466765.1 Burkholderia sp. AU4i
CCGGCATCGCGCCCGAGGCCGCGGCGGCCGGCACGGCCGGCATCGGCGCGGCCGACAGCGCGGCCGTGTGAAATGCGCCGACCATGGCGGCCGACAGGACGAACAGCGACACGGCCGGCTTCATGCGCCGCTCCGTTTCGTCAGGATCGTCAGGTCATCCGTTGCATCGGAACCGATGCGCGCAAAGCAGCTATGCCCGTGAGTGAACAATCCCACTGCTTCCCCTCATATCTATCCAACTGGCCTGATTCATTTATCGAAACGATGCGGCGATTTCTTTAATCGCCTGTCATCGTGCTGCGCGCGCCTGGCACCGGCGCACGCTCATTCGTCACACTATCTCAAAAATAGGACAAAACTTACCCCGATTCGCGACGATGAAGCGAAAAAAACCTCAATCCAGTCGAAAATGCTGCGCGAGAGGGAGGAATGGTAAGAATTGCGCCGTTGTCGCCCGACGGGCCGAACGGCATACTGCCGGCGCGGTTCGGCCGGCCGGCGGCGGTCCGTTGCAGACCGCCCCGGAACGCGCCGCCGCGAAGCGGCGCGTATGCTACCGCAATCCCGTGCCGCCGGACGTGCTTTCTTTCACGGAAAACTGACTTGAATCAAATCGCCGACACCGTCACTCCGTCCCCCGACACCCTGCTGCGCATCATTGCCGCCCAGACCGAGATCGCGAAGCTCGGCCTCGACCTCGGCAGCGTGATGGCGTATGTGGCCGAGCAGGTGCCGCAGCTCACCGGCGCGAGCGCCGCCGCGGTCGAATTCGCCGAGGGTGACGACATGGTGTACCGCGCCGCGTCGGGCACCGCGGCCGGGATGCTCGGCCTGCGGCTGCGGCGCTCGGGCAGCCTGTCCGGCCTGTGCGTGCAGCAAGGCGAATTGCTCCACTGCATCGATTCGGAAACCGACCCGCGCGTCGATCGCGACGCCTGCCGGCGTGTCGGCCTGCGTTCGATGCTCGTGATGCCGCTCACCCATGCCGACACGACGGTCGGCGTGCTGAAGGTGATGTCGCCGGAAGTCGACGGCTTTTCGCCAGCCGATGCCGGCACGCTGCGGCTGACGGCCGACCTGATCGCCGCCGCGATGTTCCACGCGGCGCGCAACGAGGCGAACGAACTCTACATGCGCGCGACGCACGACGCGCTGACGGGGCTGCCGAACCGCGCGCTGTTCTACGACCGCCTGCGCCAGTCGATGCACACGACGCTGCGCGCGAACGGCCGGCTCGGCATCCTCAACATCGACATGGACGGGCTGAAGCCGATCAACGACGGGTTCGGCCACCGCGCGGGCGACGCGGCGCTGCGCGAGATCGCCACGCGGATGCAGGGCGCGGTGCGGCGCTCGGACACGGTCGCGCGTATCGGCGGCGACGAATTCGCGGTGATCCTGCCGAACATCGGCAACCGCGACGACGCGCATGCGCAAAGCACGCGGCTCGCGCGGCAGGTCAGCGAACCGTTCGAATTCGAGGGGCGCCCGCTGCGGCTCGGCGTCAGCGTCGGGATCGCGCTGCTGCCCGACGACGGCACCGACATGACCGCGCTGATCGAGCATGCGGACCAGGCGATGTATGAGGTGAAGCGCACGCGGTCGCAGCGGACGGCTCACGCGTAACGCACATCCCGAGGCGGCTTCCTCGATGAACCCGTAGCCGGAACGACAGCGTCGACCACGCACGGCGGGTTCGCACGGCCGCTGACTAGCCCACCTGCGGAACAGCGATCGCAAGCCCGACCACGAGCCACTGCACGATCGCGACGAGCACGCCGGCCCGGCACAGCCCGACCGCGCCGCGCACGCGCGCGTCGAGCGCACGGCCGGCCTTCGATGCGTCGATCCA
>NZ_ASSI01000333.1:0-11261 GCF_000466765.1 Burkholderia sp. AU4i
GGACGCCCGACGCGCGCGAGCCGCTCGCGCAGCTCGTCGAGCTGCGCGGCCGACGGCGCGGCCGCGACGCGTTTCGCGGCCGGCACGACGGGCTGCGGCGCGCAGGCTTCGGACAGCACGTCCTCCGGCAGCGCGAGCACGACCGGGCCGGGCCGGCCGGCGGTCGCGACGTGGAACGCATGGCTCAGGTACTCGGGAATGCGGCGAGGATCGTCGATCTGCGCGACCCATTTCGCCATCTGGCCGAACATGCGCCGGTAGTCGATTTCCTGGAAGGCTTCGCGGTCGAGGTGCTCGCGCGCGCACTGGCCGACGAACAGGATCATCGGCGTCGAATCCTGGAACGCGGTGTGCACGCCGATCGACGCATGGGTCGCGCCGGGCCCGCGCGTGACGAACGCGATGCCGGGGCGGCCGGTCAGCTTGCCGACCGCCTCGGCCATGTTCGCGGCGGCCGCCTCGTGGCGGCAGACGACCGTCTGGATGCGCGCGGTGTCGTCCGCCAGCGCATCGAGTACGGCGAGGAAACTCTCGCCGGGCACGCAGAACACGCGTTCGACGTGATTGGCGAGCAACGCATCGACGAGCAGTCGCGCGCCGGTGGTGGCGGGCTGCTCGAGATCCTTGGAATGCGACATGGGCTGCCGTCTCCCTGGGTAGCGGGACGTACAGCTTACGCCTGTCGGCGGGGCGCCGGTACGCCGGCCGGTGAAAAGTGTCGGAACCCGGAGCGGGTCGGGCGGCGCGTCTTGCGTGCTCGCCGGGTTCGGCTGGCCGAAAGGACGACTGGTGCGTGATTGCCGGACGGTGGACAGTGGAGGCTGCCGGCATCGAGCCGGACAGGACGATCCGCTGCCACGGTCAGGCGGGTGGCGAACTGCGTCGAACCACGTGTCTTTTCGCCGCAATTGACCGGCCGCCGGCAGTGGATATCTTCGGCATATCGCAAGCCGCCCGCATGATCACTTCGGAGTCGTGTACACACATGGATTTACATTGCCTCGGAAACACCCTAAAGTACATCCATCGTACACACGCATGGGAGATCGACATGCATACCACGAGGGTGTTCCGGAACGGCAACTCGCAGGCCGTACGGATTCCGGCGGATCTTGCCTACGAGCGCAGCGATATCGAGCTCGAAATCGAACGGATCGGCGACGAAATCCGTATTCGTCCCGTGCGACGGCCGTTGGCTGGCGTGCTCGAGAAGTTCGCGAAATTCGCACCGGATTTCATGGCTGAAGGGCGTGGCGACCAGGAGCAGGCCGACCGCGAGGGTTTGTGATGCCGCGCTACATGCTCGACACCAACATGTGCATCTATTTGATGAAGCATCAGCCGGAACAGGTCGCGAAACGATTTGCCCAGTGCTACACGGGGGACGTCGTGATGTCGGCGATTACCTACGCCGAGCTCGAATACGGCGTGGCCGCGTGTGCGAATGCGGTCCGGGAGCGCCGCAACCTTGCCGACCTGATCGAGGATATTCCGGTTGCGCCGTTCGACGCGGCGGCCGCGCAAGCGTACGGCCCTGTTCGCGAAGCGACCCGCGAGCGGAAGAGGGATCATCTCGACAAACTGATCGCGGCGCACGCGGTATCGCTCGACGTCGTGCTCGTGACCAACAACGAGCGGGATTTCGCGAGTTACCCGGGGTTGCGGCTGGAGAACTGGCTGAACGACTAGCGTGCCCGGTCATGTCCGGCGGCACGGCAGGGTATCGATTCGCCCCGCGTGACCGCCGGAATCCGCATCAGCACTCGACGATATTCACCGCGAGCCCGCCGCGCGACGTTTCCTTGTACTTCGTCTTCATGTCGGCACCGGTCTCGCGCATCGTCTTGATCACCGAGTCGAGCGACACGTAGTGCGAGCCGTCGCCGCGCAACGCCATGCGCGCCGCGTTGACCGCCTTCACCGACGCCATCGCGTTGCGCTCGATGCAGGGAATCTGCACCATCCCGCCGACCGGGTCGCAGGTGAGGCCGAGGTTGTGCTCCATCCCGATCTCGGCCGCGTTCTCGACCTGTTGCGGCGTGCCGCCGAGCACGGCCGCGAGCGCGCCCGCCGCCATCGAGCATGCGACGCCCACTTCACCCTGGCAGCCGACTTCCGCGCCGGAGATCGACGCATTCAGCTTGTAAAGAATGCCGATCGCGGCGGCGGTGAGCAGGAAGTCGATCACGCCCTGCTCGTTCGCGCCCGGCGTGAAGCGCGTGTAGTAGTGCAGCACGGCGGGGATGATGCCGGCCGCGCCGTTGGTCGGCGCGGTGACGACGCGCCCGCCGGCCGCGTTTTCCTCGTTGACCGCGATCGCGTACAGGTTGATCCAGTCGATCATCGACAGCGGATCCTGCAGCGCACGCTCCGGGCTGCCCGTCAGCGTGCGGTACAGCTGCGGCGCGCGGCGCTTGACCTGGAACGGGCCGGGCAGGTTGCCGTCGGCATCCGGGTTGCCGATTCCGCAGCCGCGCGACACGCACGACTGCATCACCGCCCAGATCTTCAGCAGGCCATCGCGCGTCTCTTCCTCGGTGTGCCACGCGCGCTCGTTTTCCCACATCAGCTGCGCGATGGACTTGCCGGTCGACTCGGTCAGCGCGAGCAGCTCGGCGCCGGTGCGGAACGGGTGCGTCATCTGCTCGGCCGCGCTCAGCACCTTCGTGTTCGGCGCGCCGGCCGTCACGACGAAGCCGCCGCCGACCGACAGGTAGGTGCGCTCGACCAGCACCGCGCCGTTCGCGTCGCTCGCGCGCAGCTTCATCCCGTTCGGATGCTCGGGCAGCGCCTGGCGGTAGAACGCGATGTTCTCCTTCAGCACGAACGGCACCGGGTGCGTGCCGAGCAGCGCGAGCTTCTTCGACTTGCGGACGTCTTCCAGCCGCGCGTCGATCGTGTCGGGATCGACGGTGTCGGGCGCATCGCCGAGCAGGCCGAGCATCACGCCGCGGTCGGTGCCGTGGCCCTTGCCGGTGGCGCCGAGCGAGCCGTACAGCTCGACCTTCACGTGGGCGGTCGCGTCGAGCATCCCGTCGCGCTCGAGGCCCTGGACGAACATCAGCGCCGCGCGCATCGGCCCGACCGTATGCGAACTGGATGGACCGATACCGATCTTGAAGAGGTCAAAGACGCTGACTGCCATTTCGATTCCTGCCTTGCTTTAAGAGTAGTGCTAGCGCGCCTGCAATGGCAGGCACGCGGCGAGCCATGCGGGCGGCGTTGGGGAAAGTTGCTGCGCGACGCGGGCATAACGCCCGTCGAGCCGCGCGGCCAGATGAAAGAGTTCGGTGGCGTTTTTCGGGTCCCACTGCCCCGTGTAGCCCGGCAGGCCGGCTTCGCGGCGCTTCGCGTCGAACGGCACCGGCGAATTCACGAATTCCTCGTGCGTTTTCTCGCCGAGCGCGTACGGCACGAGCCAGTCGAGCGCGGCCGCGAGCGTCGCACCGTTCGTGCCGCGCTCGCGCAGCCAGTTGCGGTTGAAGCGGCGCGCGGCGAGCGCGGCCGTCACCAGCGGCTGCAGGTCGTAGACCGCGTAGTGCAGCGCATCGCGCTCCTCGAAGTCCCATGTCTTGCCGTCCGGGCCGATGTTGTCGGCCAGATGCTCGACGAACAGCCGCTGCGCGGCGTTCATCATCCTGCGGTCGCCGAGCGTGAACGCGGACAGCGCGATCAGCTTGATCCGGTGGCTCTGCCAGTTGTTGCGCCAGGTGCCGGTGAGCGGGCGCTTCTGCGCGTCGATCTGTGCGACATAACCGGCGCCGAGCTTCGCGATGAACGCAGCGGTCGCGTTGCGGGTCTTCACCGGCAGCGCGCTTGCCGTCATGTCGTACGCGACGATCAGGCTGTCGAAACGCGTCTCGTCGATCGGGTTGAAGCTCGGCTGGTAGGTGCCGACCCACGCGGACAGGAAGCGGTCGACGAGCTGCAGGTAGCGCGGCGCGTTCGTCACGCGCCACGCGAGCGCGGCATCGCGCATCAGGTCGAGATCCTTCAGCGCGGCGGCGCTCTGGTCGTAGATGCCTTCGTGCGGCAGCGTGCCCTCGGTGTGCACGCGCGCCATCGCCTTCGGCTGCTCGCCGATGCGTGCGTCGACGCTGCGGATCAGCGCCTGGACGCCCGGCTCGGCCTGCGTCGTCTCGCTCGCCTGCAGGGCCGGCGCCGCGCAGAAATTCATCGCCGCGCGCGCGCTGCCGCACGCGAGGCCGGCAGCGGCCAACGACAGCGACGCGACGAACATCGGCACGACACGGCGCGCGCGCGGCCGCCCTTGCAGTGCACCATGGCCCGGAAACATCGGACGCACCATGCGGAACTCCTTCATTGGCTGGATCGCGTGTGATGTTAGCTGGATTGGCGCACGAACGTGCACGGGTTCGAGCGGCGAACAAAAAAACCGCACGCAACCCCGGGTTGCGTGCGGTGCGGGCCCCATCGGACGACTCCTGGCCTCGTGTGCGTTATGCGTATTCCGACATCGGCACGCACGAGCAGAACAGGTTGCGGTCGCCGTAGACGTTGTCCGCACGGCCGACCGGCGGCCAGTACTTGTTCGTGCCGAGCGACGCGACCGGGTACGCGGCCTGCTCGCGCGAGTACGCGTGCGGCCATTCGTTCGCGGTGACGACGGCCGCCGTGTGCGGGGCGTGACGCAGCGGGTTGTCCTCGCGGTCGGCGCGGCCTTCCTCGACCGCACGGATTTCCTCGCGGATCGCGATCATCGCGGCGATGAAGCGGTCGAGTTCCTCTTGCGATTCCGATTCGGTCGGCTCGACCATCAGCGTGCCCGGGACCGGGAAGCTCATCGTCGGCGCGTGGAAGCCGTAATCCATCAGGCGCTTCGCGACGTCGTCGACGGTGATGCCGCTCGATTCCTTGATCGGGCGCAGGTCGAGAATGCACTCGTGCGCCACCAGCCCGCCCGGGCCCGAATACAGCACCGGGTAGTGCGGCGCGAGGCGCTTCGCGATGTAGTTCGCGTTGAGGATCGCGGTTTCCGTCGCGGCGGTCAGGTTCTTCGCGCCCATCATCGCGATGTACATCCACGAGATCGGCAGGATCGACGCCGAGCCGTACGGCGCGGCCGACACCGCGCCGATGCCGTTTTCGTCGCGCGAGTAGCCGGTCGAACGCTGGTTCGGCAGGAACTTCGCGAGGTGCGCGCCGACCGCGACCGGGCCGACGCCCGGGCCGCCGCCGCCGTGCGGGATGCAGAAGGTCTTGTGCAGGTTCAGGTGCGACACGTCGCCGCCGAACTGGCCCGGCGCGGTCAGGCCGACCATCGCGTTCATGTTCGCGCCGTCGACGTACACCTGGCCGCCGTGCGCATGCACGATCTCGCAGATCTCGCGGACGTTCTGCTCGAACACGCCGTGCGTCGACGGATACGTGATCATGATCGCCGCGAGGTTCTTCGCGTGCTCGTTGGCCTTGGCCTTGAGATCGGCGATGTCGACGTTGCCCTGCGCGTCGCAGGCGACGACCACGACCTTCATGCCGGCCATGTGCGCGGACGCCGGGTTCGTGCCGTGCGCGGATGCCGGGATCAGGCACACGTCGCGGTGCGCTTCGCCGCGCGATGCGTGGTAAGCGTGGATGATCAGCAGGCCCGCGTACTCGCCCTGCGAGCCGGCGTTCGGCTGCAGCGACACGGCCGCGTAGCCGGTGGCCGCGACGAGCATCTGCTCGAGCTGGTCGATCATCTCGCGGTAGCCGACGGTCTGCTCGGCCGGCGCGAACGGGTGGATGCCGCCGAACTCCGGCCACGTGACCGGCAGCATTTCCGACGTCGCGTTCAGCTTCATCGTGCACGAGCCGAGCGGGATCATCGAACGGTCGAGCGCGAGATCCTTGTCCGACAGGCTGCGCAGGTAGCGCAGCATTTCGGTTTCGGAATGGTGGCGGTTGAACACGGGGTGCGTCAGGTACGCGCTCGTGCGCTCGAGGCCGGCCGGCAGCGCGGCGACGCCGGCGAGGCCCGCGTCCAGCGCATCGACGGCCGGCGCGGTGCCGCCCGCGGCCTGCGCGAACACGTCGAGGAGATCGGCGAGGTCGTCGCGCGTCGTCGTTTCGTCGACCGATACGCCGACTTGCGTGTCGCTCACGCGGCGCAGGTTGATGCGCCTGGCCTTCGCGAGTTCATGGACCTGCGCGGTGCGCGCGCCGGTGTCGATCGTCAGCGTGTCGAAGAACGTGTCGTTGACGGTCGTGAAGCCGAGCTGCTTCACGCCGGCGGCGAAGAGGGCCGCGATGCGGTTCACGCGCAGCGCGATCGTCTTCAGGCCGTGCGGGCCGTGGTAGACCGCGTACATGCTGGCCATGATCGCGAGCAGCGCCTGCGCGGTACACACGTTCGACGTCGCCTTCTCGCGGCGGATGTGCTGTTCGCGCGTCTGCAGCGCGAGGCGCAGCGCGGGCTTGCCCTGCGCGTCGACCGTCACGCCGACGAGGCGGCCCGGCATCTGGCGCTTGAATTCGTCACGCACCGCGAGATACGCGGCGTGCGGACCGCCGAAGCCCATCGGCACGCCGAAGCGCTGCGTGTTGCCGATCGCGACGTCCGCGCCCCAGTCGCCGGGCGGCGTCAGCACGGTCAGCGCGAGCAGGTCGGCCGCGACGACCACGTGGCCGCCGGCCGCGTGGATCGCTTCGGTGAGCGCGCGGTAGTCGCGCACGTCGCCGTTCACGCCCGGGTATTGCAGCAGCACGCCGAATGCATTCGCTTGCGCCGCGTCGGCGGCCGGGCCCGTCTTGACCTCGATGCCGACCGGCAGCGCGCGCGTGCGGATCACTTCGAGCGTTTGCGGCAGCACGTCGTCGGCGACGTAGAACACGTTCGATGCCGGCTTGCCGGTGCGCTGCAGCAGCGTCATCGCTTCGGCGGCGGCGGTGGCTTCATCGAGCAGCGACGCGTTCGAGATCGCGAGGCCCGTCAGGTCGGCGACCATCTGCTGGAAGTTCAGGAGCGCCTCGAGGCGGCCCTGGGAAATTTCGGGCTGGTACGGCGTGTAGGCCGTGTACCACGCCGGGTTTTCGAGCACGTTGCGCAGGATCACGGCCGGCGTGTGCGTGTCGTGGTAACCCTGACCGATATACGAGCGGAACACCTGGTTCTTGTCCGCGAGAACCCGCAGCGCGGCGAGGGCTTCGGCCTCGCTCTTCGGCTGCGCGAACGGGCCGAGCGGCAGCGTTTCGGCGCGGCGGATCGAGGCCGGGATCACGGCGTCGATCAGGGCGGCGCGCGACGCGAAGCCGAGCGTGTCGAGCATGGCCTGCTGGCTGGCGGCGTCGGGGCCGATGTGGCGTTCGGCGAACGCGTCGTGCGTTTCGAGCGCGGCGAGCGAGAGGGGCGTGCGGTTCATCAGGCGGTCCGGGTGTTCGAGCTTCATGGCGTGACTCTGGTCCCGCGCGGGCCGGCCGGCGGCCGGCGTCGCGCGGTTCGGGTAAGGGAATTAGTCGATCAGCTTGCTGTAGGCGGCGGCGTCGAGCAGGCCGTCGGTCGATGCGCCGGCGGCGAGCTTGATCTTGAACAGCCACGTGTCGTACGCGTCGCTGTTCACCTCTTCCGGCGTGTCGATGGCGTCCGCGTTGATCGCGACCACCTCGCCCGACACCGGCGAATAGATGTCCGACGCCGCTTTCACGGATTCGACGACGCCGATCGCGTCGCCCGCCTTCACCTGCTTGCCGACGGCCGGCAGTTCGAGGAAAACGATGTCGCCGAGCGTGTTCTGCGCGTGATCGGTGATGCCGACCGTCAGCGTGCCGTCGGCTTCAGTGCGGATCCACTCGTGTTCGTCGGTGTACTTCAGATCGGCCGGGACGTTGCTCATCGGATGCTCCTGATAAAAGGGTTTGTTCGTTTTGCTGGCGCGCCCGCCGGGGCGCGCCGGGTGTGGTGTTGCGCCGGGCGCCATCTCCCGGCTTTCCGGGAGGCGGGCCGCCCGGCCGTTACGCAGCGAGGACCTTGCCGTTGCGCACGAACGGCAGTTTTACCACGCGCGCGGGAAGATTCTTGTCTCGAATTTGCACCTGGACGATGTCGCCGATCTGGACGGCCGCCGGCACGCGCGCGAACGCGATCGATTCCTGCATCGACGGCGAGAACGTGCCGCTCGTGATCTCGCCTTCGCCGTGCGGCGTGACGACCTTCTGGTGCGCGCGCAGCACGCCGCCCGCCTTGCCGTTTTCCTTCTGCAGGATCAGGCCGACGAACGCGGCGCGGGTGCCGTTGGCTTCAAGGGCGGCGCGGCCGACGAAGTCGCGCGGCGCGCCGAGGTCGACCGTCCACGCGAGGCCCGCGTCGAGCGGGGAGACGGTGTCGTCCATGTCCTGGCCGTACAGGTTCATGCCGGCCTCGAGGCGCAGCGTGTCGCGCGCGCCGAGCCCGCACGGGCGCACGCCGTTCTGCTGCAGCGCGTTCCACAGCGCTTCGACGTGCACGGCCGGGACGATCACTTCGAAGCCGTCTTCGCCGGTATAGCCGGTGCGTGCGACGGTGAGATCGCCGAACGGCGTGCCGGCGACCTGCGCGGCGTTGAACGGCTTCAGCTCGCTCGTCGCGGCACGCGCGGCGGGCACGGTCGCCCAGGCCTTTTCGCGGGCGTTCGGGCCCTGTACGGCGATGATCGCGAAATCGCGGCGCGGCGCGATCGTGACGCCGTAGCCGCCTTGCTCGTTCAGCTGGTTGAACCACGCGATGTCTTTCTCGGCCGTGCCGGCGTTGACGACGACGCGGAAGAATTCTTCGGTGAAGTAGTAGACGATCAGGTCGTCGATGACGCCGCCCTGCGGATTGAGCAGGCACGAGTAGAGTGCCTTGCCGGGCGTCTTGAGCTTGCCGACGTTGTTCGCGATCGCGTGCTCGAAAAATGCGCGCACGCGGCTGCCGGTGAAATCGACGACGCACATGTGCGACACGTCGAACATGCCGGCGTCGGTGCGCACGGCTTCATGTTCTTCGATCTGCGAGCCGTAGTTGACGGGCATGTCCCAGCCGCCGAAGTCGACCATGCGGGCATTGAGCGCGCGGTGCGCGGCGTTGAGCGGGGTGTGATTCAGTGCAGTCATCGAGGCCTCAGGCAAGGCGCTTGCGCGCGGATCAGAACGGCCATGTGCCGACCACCGCGGCCGACGGCCTGCGAGCGATCCGGTACATGCCCCTCTGTCCTCGATACCTGAGAGATTGCGCTGCCGGCCAGGCCTGGCGAACGCGCGCCCCTTCGGTGGGCAGCCTGCCCGCGCAGCCTATGCGCTGCGGGCTACTGCCGCTCTCCAGAGTGCGGGGAGTGTATGGCCCGCGCGATGCACGGACGAGGTTCCCCGACGCGGTCGGTCCTTTTGCCTGAGAGTTTGCGGGTGTGCCCCTTCGGCGGCGCAACCGGCTGAAACAGCACGGTCACACGCTCTCCCGACGCGTGCGGGCGACTGTACGCGAGCAGGTGGGCCTTGTCAATTTGAGCAAAAGAATGTCGCTTCGCGACAAGCGGCGACAAGCGGCGGCAAGCGGTGCCGCCGCTTTCTCCGCGCCGGCGGGCGCCGGTGCGTTACTCGCCGATCGCGCGCGCGGCCGTGTCGAGTTCCTGGTTCAGCACGCGCTGCTCGTCGCCGGACAGGCCGCCGCTGTGCTGCGCGGACATGTCGTTCGCTTCCTGGCGGATCACGTCGAGGCGGTGGTGAAGCTGCGCGCCGTACGGCGGCGGGTAGTAGCCGCCGTTCACGCGCGCATCGATGCGGCGGTGCAGGTTCTCGATCCGGCCCTGGATCTGCTGCATCCGCTCGTTCGCGACGACCTGCGGATTCGGGCGCGGCGGAGGGGCCGGGCGAACCGGCTGCTGCGGCTGCACGATACAGGCCGCAAGCGAGGAAACCAGGACGCAGCACGCTGCTGCGCGAATCAACCGTTGCATCAACATTCTCCAGACGGATTGGTGTCGGATCGACTTTTTCGAGAAACGCGTCAGACCGGTCGGACGCTGACTTTCGTTCCCCCGGCATTTGTAACCGAATGTTCCTGTAATCGAATCCGCCGGGCCGGCCGCGCGCGTGCCGGCCGGTCGCGACCGGCACGCGCGCGGTGTCAGATCGTGCGGCGCACGAACGGCAGCCGGCGGCCGTCGTGCTCGCTCTGCGCGGCGAGCTCGATGATCGTCATCACGTCGACGGCATCCTGCGTGGTGACGGGGAACGGCGCGCCGTCGCGGATCGACGCGGCGAGCGCGCGGTAGAACTCCGCGTACTGGCCGTCGAGTGTCGGCACCGGGCGTTCGACCTCGACCTCGCCGTCGAGCACGCGCAGCAGGCCCGGCGGATTGCCGCCGCCGAATTCGACGTCGTCCGCGGTGAGGCCGGCCTTGAGCTGGTCTTCCTGCGTGTCGAGCCCGAACTTCTGGTAGCTGCCGCGTGTGCCGTGCAGCGTGAAGCGCGCGGGTTCGATCGCCGACAGCGCGCTCGCATGCAGCGCCACGTCCTTGTCCGGGTAACCGAGCTGCAGGTGCACGAAATCGGGCGCCGTGCCGTTGTCGCGACGGGTCTTGACGGTCGCGCCCACCGTTTCGGGCAGGCCGAACAGCGCGAGCGCCTGGTCGATCAGGTGCGGGCCGAGGTCGAGCAGCAGGCCGCCGCCGCGGGCGGGTTCCTCGCGCCAGCGCGTGCGCGGCGTCGGGCGGAAGCGGTCGAAGTGCGACGCGAAATACGTGAGCCGGCCGAGCTCGCCCGATTCGACGATGCGGCGCACGGTGAGGAAATCGCCGTCCCAGCGGCGGTTGTGGAACGGCGCGAACAGCCGGCTGCGCGCGTTCGCGAGCCGCGCGAGCGCAAGCGCCTCGTCGGCGGTGAGCGTGACGGGCTTGTCGACGACCACGTGGCGGCCGGCTTCGAGTACCTGGCGCGCGAGCGTGAAGTGCGTGTCGTTCGGCGTGGCGATCACCACGCATTCGATGTCGTCGAGGCCGAGCAGCGTGTCGAGATCGGGGACGACGCGCGCGCCCGGATACGCGGCCTGTGCGCGATCGGGCTGCCCCGTCGCGATCGCGGCGACTTCAGTGCGGCCGCTCGTGGCGATGACCGGCGCATGGAACGTCGCGCCGGCGAAACCGAAACCCATCAAACCAATCCTGAGCAATGACGACATGGCAATCCCTGGCTGCGAAGGAAACTAAAGGATGGTGCGCCGAGACGGCGCGAAGACGACCGGCTATTTTGGCATGGCGCCGCCGCTCGTACCGGGGCGTTCGGGCGAAACGCGCCGTGCGATGCGGCGC
>NZ_ASSI01000334.1:0-623 GCF_000466765.1 Burkholderia sp. AU4i
AACGCGCCGTGCGATGCGGCGCTTGCGCAAGCAAGGCCGGCATTTTGCGCGGGCGCGTATGCCGCCCGTGCGGAGTTTCGCCTGCGGCCCGCGCGGTGAAAGGCCGGTGCCGGGGCGTCGTGATACGTCATGCGGCCGTCCGGCGCAGCACGGCGGCGGCGACCTGCGTGGCCCACACCGTGCAGGCGGCGGCACCGGGGTGGAAGCCGTCGCTGGCCATCAGATGGCGCTCGAGCGGCAGCTCGACGCGCAGGAACGTGCAGTGCGGCTGCGTGGCGGCCCAGCCGTCGAGCGCTGTGTTGAGCCGTTTCGCGCGCAACCCGAGATACCACGCGAGCGGCTGCGGCAGCGCCGGAAAGCGCTCCATCGGCGGCACCGCCGACAGGATCGCGTGGCCGACCCGGAACCGCGTGGCGAGCAGCCGGACGAGCTCGGCCTGCTGCGCCTGCCAGCGGGCCGGCGGCACGCCGCCCGTCACGTCGTTGACGCCGAGCGACGTGACGGCCACGTCGAACGGCTCGGCCGGTTCGGCGGCGAGCCAGTCGACGAGCTCCCGCGTGGTCAGGCCCGTGCGCGCGAGCAGCTTCCAGTGCACGCGGTGCGTGGCCGCGAGCGCGTTCGCC
>NZ_ASSI01000335.1:0-6995 GCF_000466765.1 Burkholderia sp. AU4i
GCCCGGGCCCGCGCCGCGGCACCGAAGCGCGACGCAACGCCGGCCCCGGCCGCCCGCGCCGCGTACAATAGTGGACTTTTGCACGTCCTCACCCGCCTTATGTCCTCGCCCACCCTGTACGAATTCTTCGCCCCCTGCCCGCGCGGCCTCGAAGCGGCGCTTGCCGCCGAGCTGGCCGAAATCGCCGGCCGCCACCTGAACGGCGCGCCGTTCACCGCGGGCGCGCAGGTGCCGGGCGGCGTCCACTTCAGCGGCGGCTGGGCTGCCGGCATGGCCGCGAACCTCCATTCGCGGATCGCGAGCCGGGTCCTGCTGAAGATCGCGCACCGCGCCTACCGCAACGAGCAGGACGTCTACGCGCTCGCGCTCGAGCAGCCGTGGGAGCGCTGGTTCGCGGCGACGCAGACGCTGCGCGTCGACATCACCGCGATCAAGTCGCCGCTGAAGAGCCTCGAATTCGCGACGTTGCGCGTGAAGGACGCGATCTGCGACCGGATGCGCGAGAAGACCGGCGCGCGCCCGAGCATCGACACCGGTGCGCCCGACGTGCGCGTGTTCGCGTTCCTGACGGCCAACGAGTGCACGCTGTACCTCGACACGTCGGGCGAGCCGCTGTTCAAGCGCGGCTGGCGTCTCGACAAGGGTGCGGCGCCGCTGCGCGAGAACCTCGCGGCCGGCATCCTGCGCCTGACGGGCTGGACGCCCGGCACGGCGCTGTACGACCCGATGTGCGGCAGCGGCACGTTCCTCGCGGAAGCCGCGCAGATCGCGCTCGGCGTGGCACCCGGCGTCGAGCGCCGGTTCGGCTTCGAGAAACTCAAGCAATACGACATCACCGCATGGCAGGGGCTGAAGGTCCCGGCGCTGGACGCGAAGCGCGCGGCGCGCGGCAAACGCGGCGAAGCGCTCGGCGTGTACGGCAGCGACATCTCCGGCGACATGCTCGAGAAGGCACGCGCGAACCTCGAGCGCGCGGGCGTGCCGTCGGTGTGGCTCAAGCAGGTCGACGCGCGCGGGATGACGCCGCCGTGCGACGGCCCGGGCATCATCCTCGCGAACCCGCCGTACGGCGAGCGGATCGAGGTGCGCGGCCGCAGCGCGCGCGGCGAGGTGCGCGAGACGGGCCGCAACCGCGGCAACGACGACGCGTTCCGCCGCACCCACACCGACGCACCGGACAGCGAGTTCTTCAACGCGCTCGGCGATGCATTGAAGCAGCGCTTCACGGGCTGGCAGGCGTTCCTGCTGACGTCCGACCGTTCGCTGCCGGGCCAGCTGCGGTTGCGCGAATCGGCCAAGACGCCGCTGTTCAACGGCGCGCTCGAATGCCGGCTGTTCCGCTTCGACCTGATCGCCGGCAGCGTGAAGGCGCGCCCGGCCACGCCGGAAGGCGACGCGTAATCCGCATCATGGTCGCGACGGGGCCGCCGATACGGCCCCTGCGCGGCAATCGGAACGCCGCCGTTACCGCATCCGCGGCAACGGCGGCGTTCCGTTTCAATGCTTCGACTTTCTCCCGGCGCCCCGTCGTGAACGGCAGCGCCTGCCGCATCTCGAGCGGCGTCTTGCGGCTCGACAGCACGAGCGGCCACCCGCCGCGAATCCCGCGATCCATCTCCGAGCCCGGCACCAGCCCGTCGTGCGCGACAGCCGGCTTCACGGCGCCCTCGCGCGGCTCGACGACGCAGGTCACGCGCAATTCCCCACTCTCCCTCGACGGCGTGCGCCACGTGACGACCCGGCGGCGCTGGCGGATCGTTCCCGACCTCTACTGACAATACGGTGTCAGCAGGCTGCGATCACACTGCAATCCCGGCGCAATGCAACGCTGGTTTCCGCACCGAACCCGAACAACAACGCAACAAGGAGCGCGTCATGACGTCCGCAACTGCCACCGCCACTGCCACCCCCGAGCGCGCGATCGCGTGGTTCGACATTCCGTCCCTCGATTTCGACCGGGCGATCCGCTTCTACGAAACCGTGCTGCAAACGACGCTGCAGCGCGAAGTCATCGGCGGCGTGCCGATGGCCACGTTCGACCGCGACGCATCGAGCACGGGCGGCAGCATCGTGTTCGATCCGCAGCAGATCAAGCCGAGCGCGAACGGCGTGCTCGTCTACCTGAACGCCGGCGAATCGGTCGTCGCGGCGCTCGAACGCGCGAAGCGCGCGGGCGGGGTCGTGCAGGGCTCCGTCGTCGAGCTGCCGAACAACTACGGCTACGTCGGCTACCTGATCGACACCGAAGGCAACCGCGTCGGCCTGCACGCGCCGAAATGCCATTGAGCGCAGCGGCCATCGGGCGCGCGCGGCGCTATCATCGCGAAGTCCCTACTGCCGTTGGAGCCGAGGTGCCGTCATGACGCGCCGTGCCGACCGCCTGTTCCAGATCGCCGAGCTGCTGCGCGGGCGTCGTCTCACGACCGCGCAGCAGCTGGCCGACTGGCTGTCGGTGTCGCCGCGCACGGTTTATCGCGACGTGCGCGACCTGCAACTGTCAGGGGTACCGATCGAAGGTGAAGCCGGCATCGGCTACCGGCTGAACCGCAACGCGAGCCTGCCGCCTCTCACGTTCACGGCCGAGGAGCTCGCGGCGCTCGCCACCGGCGCACGCATGCTCGAAACCTGGGGCGGTGCGCGCTTCGCGAGCGGCGCACGCTCGGCGCTCGCGAAGATCGCGTCGGCGATGCCGGCCGACAAGCGCACGGCGCTCGACCGCCTGCCCGTGTTCGCGCCGTCGTTCCACATCGACGAGACGTTTTGCGCGAAGGTCGATGCGATCCACCAGGCCATCGATACGCGCCACGTCGTCAGCTTCGACTACCGCGACCGGCTCGGCGCGCATTCGCAACGCCGCGTGTGGCCGCTCGGGCTCGTCTACTGGGGCGGGCGCTGGACGATCGGCGCGTGGTGCGAGCTGCGCGGCGATTTCCGCACCTTCGACATCGCGCGGATGGGCGACATCGTCGTGCACGAGCAGTTTCCGGACATGGAAGGACGGCGGATCGCCGATTACATGCGAATCGCGGAAGCGCCGATGCGCTGACGCGCCGATACGGCACGGCGGCGGGCACACCGCCGCCGTTCACGTTCCGGGCCGCCGTGCGGCGCCCGGCCCGCCTTTCCCTACGCGCCGAACACCACCGTGCGCTTCGGCCGCTCGTCGACGTGCAGCGAGAACACATCGGGCCGCGCGTAATGCCCGACCACGTCGAAGTCGTAACGCGCCCGCACGAGTTCGTCGGTATCGATACGCGCGGTCACGAGCCCGGCCGTGCCGATCAGCGGCTCCGTCAGCAGGTCGCCGAGCGGCCCGACGATCACGCTGCCGCCGCGGATCAGCGGCCGCTCCGGATCCCAGCCCGGCACGTCGATCCCGAGCGCGCGCGGCGACGGCTGCACCTGGCACGCGCTGACGACGAAGCAGCGCCCCTCGTGCGCGATATGCCGCATCGAGCTCTGCCACACGTCGCGCTCGTCGACGGTCGGCGCGCACCAGATCTGCACGCCTTTCGCATACATCGCGCAGCGCAGCAGCGGCATGTGGTTCTCCCAGCAGACCGCGGCGCCCGCGCGGCCCGCGGCCGTGTCGACGACGGGCAGCGTCGAGCCGTCGCCCTGCCCCCAGATCAGCCGCTCGGTGCCGGTCGGCATCAGCTTGCGGTGCTTCGCGACGAGCCCGTCGCGCGGATCGAAGAACAGCGCCGTGCAGTACAGCGTGCTGCCGCCGCGCTCGATCACGCCGACCACGAGGCTCGCGCCCGTGCGCTGCGACAGCGCGGCCAGCTCGTCGGTTTCCGGCCCCGGCACGTCGATCGCCTGCGCGGCGTAGCGCGCATACGCGTCGCGGCCCTCGGGCAGCCGGTAGCCGAGCCGCGTGCCGAAGATCTCGCCTTTCGGATAGCCGCCGAGCACGGCCTCGGGCAGCACGACGAGCGACGCGCCGCTGTCGCGGATCGCGGTTTCGTAGCCGAGGATCGTGTCGAGCGTGGCGCGCGTGCCGGCGGGCGATGCGCCGATCTGCAGCGCGGCGATGACTGACGTGGACATGAAGGCGTCTCCGGTGAATGGGGTAACGCCATCTTTATCGATATGATGTCATCGATCAAATCGATAGAACAATAAGTGACATGAATGTGGATGATATCGCCAGCCTCGACCTGAACCTGCTGAAAGTGTTCGAGGCGCTGTACGAGGAAGGCGGCGCGAGCCGGGCGGCGCTGCGGCTCGGCCTCACGCAGTCGGCGGTGAGCGCGGCGCTCGCGCGGCTGCGCGTGATCTATGCCGATCCGCTGTTCGTGCGCACCGGCCGCGGGCTCGCGCCGACGCCGCGCGCGGACGAACTGAAACCGATCCTGTCCGACGCGCTCGACCGTTGCCGCGAAAGCCTCGCGATCGCGGCCGACGGCGGCGACCGCATCGGCCGCACGATCTCGATCGGGCTGTCGGACGACTTCGAGATCGCGCTCGGCCGCGCGCTGATCGACGCCGTTGCACGGGAAGCCGCCGGCATCCGGCTGATCTTCCGGCAGACGCACAGCGGCATCGCCGGCGACGCGCTGCTGCGCCACGGCGTCGACCTCGCGATCGCATCGGGCGGCTTCTCGGCGAACGGGCTCAGCCGGCGCGCGGTCGCGACGGGCGGCTACGCGTGCCTGATCGACCCGGCCGCCCGCCCCCGGCCGCCGCGCACGCTCACGCTCGCCGATTTCCTGCAGCGCGACCACCTGCTCGTGTCGTCGGGCGGCGTGATCGGGATCGTCGACGAGGCGCTGGCCACGCTCGGCCACAAGCGGCGCGTCGCGGCGTCGACCACGCATTTCGCCGCGTTGCCGTACCTGCTCGCCGGCTCCGACGCGGTGGCGACGATTCCCTCGCACGCGGCGCGCGCGATCGCGCGATCCACGCCGCTGCGCGCGCTCGCCTGCCCGGTCGACTTGCCGCCCTACCCGGTCGAAATCGGCTGGCGCACGAGCACGCAGCGCGACCCGGCGATCGTGCGCGTACGCGACACGATCGCCGCGTGCATCGCGAACCTCGTCGCACCATGAAACGGCCCGGCCGGCTTGCGCCGGTCGGGCCTGTCCCTTGAGGCTGCCCGTGCATCGAGGCAGGCGGCCTGCGTTGCCGGCACATGCGTCAGTCGACCGCCGTCACCATGCCCTCGATGACCTTCTTCGCATCGCCGAACACCATCATCGTCTTGTCCAGGTAGCTTTGCGCACGATCGCGCGAGATCGACGCGTGAGCCTGGCCGGCGTGGCCGCGCACCAGCACGACGAACGATTACGAGGGTCGGATTCGTCTGACCGAACGCCGGGCAGCGTTCGGGCGCAACCGGTAAAATGCCGAACCATGAAACCCGAAATCTGGACCCCGCATGTGACGGTCGCGGCGCTCGTCGAGCATGCCGGCCGCTTTCTCGTGATCGAGGAAGAAACCTCGTCGGGCCTGCGCATCAACCAGCCGGCAGGCCATCTCGAAGCCGGCGAAACGCTGGCCGACGCCGTGATCCGAGAGACGCTCGAGGAAACCGCGCACCCGTTCACGCCCGACGCGCTCGTCGGCGTCTATCTGGCGCACTATGACCGCCCCGGCACCGCCGGCGCGACCTACCTGCGCTTCACGTTCTGCGGCACGGCCGGCGAGCCGGTCGCGGGCCACGCGCTCGACGACGGCATCGTCCGCACGCTGTGGATGACCGCCGACGAACTGCGCGCGTGCAGCGAGCGCCATCGCTCGCCCGCGGTGATGCGCTGCGTCGACGATTACCTCGCCGGGCGGCGCATTCCGCTCGATTTCGTGCATACGCATTCGGTCGCGCCGCGCCCCGAAGCATTCGAACGTCAGGCGGTCAACAAATGAGCAAGCGCCGTGTAGTGGTGGGCATGTCGGGCGGCGTCGATTCGTCGGTGACCGCGTGGCTGCTGAAGGAACAGGGTTACGACGTGGTCGGCCTGTTCATGAAGAACTGGGAAGACGACGACGACGGCGAATACTGCTCGACGCGCCAGGACTGGATCGACGTCGTGTCGGTGGCCGACCTGATCGGCATCGACGTGGAAGCCGTCAACTTCGCGGCGGAATACAAGGATCGCGTGTTCGCCGAGTTCCTGCGCGAATACTCGGCCGGCCGCACGCCGAACCCCGACGTGCTGTGCAACGCCGAAATCAAGTTCAAGGCGTTCCTCGATCACGCGATGTCGCTCGACGCGGAAATGATCGCGACGGGCCACTATGCGCGCGTGCGCGAGCGCGACGGGCGTTTCGAGCTGCTGAAGGCCTTCGACCATACGAAAGACCAGTCGTACTTCCTGCACCGGCTGAACCAGGCGCAACTGTCGAAGACGATGTTCCCGCTCGGCGAGATCCCGAAGACGAAGGTGCGCGAGATCGCCGCGCAGATCGGGCTGCCGAACGCGAAGAAGAAGGATTCGACCGGCATCTGCTTCATCGGCGAACGGCCGTTCCGCGACTTCCTGAACCGCTATCTGCCGACCAAACCCGGCCCGATGAAGACGCCGGACGGCAAGGTCGTCGGCGAGCACATCGGCCTCGCGTTCTACACGTTCGGCCAGCGCAAGGGCATCGGCCTGGGCGGCAGCAAGAGCGGCAGCGGCGAACCGTGGTTCGTCGCCGCGAAGGACATCGCGTCGAACACGCTGTACGTCGTGCAGGGCCACGATCATCCGTGGCTGCTGTCGCGCGAACTCGTCGCCGGCAACGTGAGCTGGGTCGCCGGCGAGCCGCCGGCCGAGGGCTTCGCGTGCGGCGCGAAGACACGCTACCGGCAGGCCGACGCGGCATGCGCCTTCGGCGCCGCCGTGCCCGGCCCGGCAGGCGAAGCACGCTTCTCGCTCGCGTTCGACGATGCGCAGTGGGCCGTCACGCCCGGCCAGTCGGCCGTGCTGTACGACGGCGAGATCTGTCTCGGCGGCGGCATCATCGAAAGCGCGGCAACCAGCGACCGGCAGGCGCTCGACGCGCCGGCGCTC
>NZ_ASSI01000336.1:0-2483 GCF_000466765.1 Burkholderia sp. AU4i
TGTTGATGTCCGCACAGAACTGACCCACTAGAGCTGAAAATTTTCATCGAATTTTGACCCACGTGATTGAATGCCCTGCTCAATCTTTGAGCAGGGGATACAAAGGTGATCACGGTGGGCATATTGGCCAAGATCAGGCGGATGTATTTCCGCGAGAAGGTCCCGCTGCGCGAGATTGCGCGGCGTACGGGCCTGTCCCGAAACACGGTGCGTCGCTGGTTGCGGCAGACTGATGCTGTCGAGCCGAAGTATCCGAAGCGCGTCAGCCCGAGCGTCATCGACGACTGGGCCGCACAGCTGACAGGTTGGCTGCGTGCCGACAGTCATCGCCCGAAGCGTGACCGGCGCACCGCCCGGTTCATGTTCGAGGCGATCCGCGCCGAGGGTTACGCCGGCAGCTACGGCCGCGTAAGCGCGTTCGTGAGGCGTTGGCACGAGGAGCAGGCTGAGGCGCCTCGCAAGAAGGCCTTCGTGCCGCTCGCCTTCGAACCCGGCGAAGCCTTCCAGTTTGACTGGAGCTGCGAATACGCGTTTGTTGGTGGGCTGCGGCGACGCCTGGAGGTCGCCCACGTCAAACTTAACTCCAGCCGCGCGTTCTGGCTCGTCGCCTATCCCACACAGAGTCACGAGATGCTGTTCGATGCGCACGCCCGCGCATTCGCCGCGTTCGGCGGCGTGCCGCGGCGCGGCATCTACGACAACATGAAGACCGCGGTGGACAAGGTTGGCCGCGGCAAGGAGCGTGCGGTCAACGCGCGCTTCGAAGCGATGTGCAGTCACTACCTGTTCGAGCCGGAATTCTGCAACCGGGCCGCAGGCTGGGAGAAAGGCATCGTCGAGAAGAACGTTCAGGACCGGCGACGTCAGATCTGGCACGAAGCAGCGCTACGGCGCTGGGAAACGCTGGAGGTCCTGAACGAATGGGTCGCTGGTCAGTGTCGTGAGGCGTGGCACATGCGGCACCCGCAGTGGCCTGAACTGACAGTCGAGGATGTGCTGCAGGACGAGCGTACCCGGCTGATGCCCAATCCACGGCCGTTCGACGGCTACATCGAGCAGACCCTGCGAGTCTCGTCGACCAGCCTGATTCACTTCCAACGCAACCGATACAGCGTGCCCACCGAGTACACGAACCAGTTGGTGAGCGTGCGCTGCTATCCGGCATATCTCAGCGTCGTCGCCAACGCCCAGGAGATCGCACGCCACGAACGCAGCTTCGAGCGGCACATGACCTTCTACGATTGGCGCCACTACGTCACGCTGGTCGAGCGCAAACCCGGCGCACTGCGCAACGGCGCACCGTTCATCACGATGCCGCAGCCGCTGCAACTGCTGCAGCGGCATCTGCTGAAACACCCGGGCGGCGATCGCGTCATGACGCAGGTGCTCGCTGCGGTGCGCGAACACGGGCTCGATGCGGTGCTGCTCGCCGTACAGGCTGCGCTGGATTCAGGACGCCCCAGCGCAGAGCACGTCCTGAACGTGCTGAGCCGGCTGAAGGCGCCCGTCACGAATGGCAGGCTCGCCACGACGAAACTCCAGCTCAAGGAAGAGCCCGCGGCCGACGTGGGCCGTTACGAGACGCTGCGCGCCAACCCACCGGAGGATCGTCATGTCTAACGATATCGCGGCCCAGCTCAAGGGTCTTAAACTGCACGGCATGGCGAGCACATGGCCGGAGCTGCTCGCGCAGTCGCGTCACACTGACTTCGAGCCGGAGCGCTTCATGAAGCAGCTGTTGATGGCTGAAACCGCCGAACGGCAGGTGCGCTCGATCGCCTATCAAATGACCGCTGCGCGCTTCCCGGCACACCGCGACCTGAAGGGCTTCGACTTCGCGCAGGCACACGTCGACGAAGCGCTGGTGCGCGAACTGAGCGAGCTGTCGTTCCTCGCAAGCGCGCACAACGTCGTGTTCATCGGTGGTCCGGGCACTGGCAAGACGCACCTCGCCTCAGCGATCGGAATCGAAGCCGTACAGCGCCACGGCAAGCGTGTGCGCTACTTCTCGACCGTCGAGCTGACCAACGCCCTGGAGCAGGAGAAGTCCATCGGCAAACAAGGCCAGATTGCCCACAAGCTGATGTACGTCGATCTGGTGATCCTCGACGAACTGGGCTATCTGCCGTTCAGCCAGACCGGCGGTGCATTGCTGTTCCATCTGCTCTCAAAGCTATACGAGCACACGAGCGTCGCGATCACGACCAATCTCAGCTTCGGCGAGTGGGCGAGCGTGTTCGGGGATGCAAAGATGACGACAGCGCTGCTGGACCGCGTCACCCATCACTGCCACATCGTCGAAACGGGCAATGAATCGTGGCGCTTCAGGACCAGTTCTGCCAAGGCAAAGACAACAAGAAAAAGAGCGGCAAAACCAGAGGGTAACGAAGAGTTATCCACACCGGAATAGATGTACTACGCTGTCTCGGGGTGGGTCAGATTTAGATGAAATCGGTGGGTTAAGACTCGGTGGAAATCAACAG
>NZ_ASSI01000337.1:0-3012 GCF_000466765.1 Burkholderia sp. AU4i
GGCGAGCCAGCCCCAGCGGGCCGCGGCGAACGGCGCGACGACGCTCGCGAGCACGGCGCCGCCCATGATCGACGTCGAATAGACGCCCATCGCGCCGCCGATCCGCGTCGCGAAATGGGCCTTCACGAAGCCGGGCAGCAGCGCCTGCACCATCGCGATCCCGACACCCGCGCAGCAGGCGCTCGCGAGCAGCAGCCACGCGTGCTGCGCGCCGATGCGCGATGCGCAGGCCAGCCCGATCAGCGCGACGCCGAGCCACACGCCGCCCGCGATGCCGGTCACGCGCTGCAGGCGCCGCGCGCTCAGCGCGCCGAGACCCATCAGCAGGATCGGGATCGTCGTCAGCAGGCTGGCCGCGCCGTCGCCGATGCCGGTCGCGCGCTGGATCATGTCGAGCAGCGGGCCGACCGCGGCGAGCGCCGGCCGCAGGTTCAGCCCGACGAGCACGATGGCGGCGAGCCGCCATCCGGGGGAAGTGAAGCGATTCATCGCAAGGCCCTCGAAATCGGTGCGCGGCCCCGGAAAGGCACCGCGCGATTTTCATGTAAAGTATCTCGACATCAAGATAAACGCCGATTTATCTCGACGTCAAGATAACTGGCAGGCCGAGGAGGGTTAATGGATCAGGTGGATCGAGCTGCGCATGCGCTCGCGCAATGGCGTAACGAGCGCCCGGATCTCGACGCGTCGTCGATGGTGGTGATGGGGCGGCTGCAGGAAGCGGCACTCGTGATCGCGCGCGACCGCCTCAATCCGCTGTTCGCGCGCTACGGGATGCAGCCGGGCGAATTCGACGTGCTCGCGACGCTGCGGCGCGGCGGTGCGCCGTTCGCGCTGACGCCGACGGCGCTGTACGACGCGCTGATGATGTCGTCGGGCGGGATGACCGCGCGCATCGACCGGCTGCAGAAGGCCGGCTGGGTCGAGCGCCGGCCGAACCCGGCCGACGGGCGCGGCACGCTCGTCGCGCTGACCGACGCCGGTCGTGCGCTGATCGACGAAGCGGTCGTCGCGCACATCGACAACCAGCGCCAGTTGCTGGCCGTGTTGTCGGATGATGAGCAGGCGCAGTTGTCGGAACTGCTGGGGAAACTGCTGGCGGGGGTGGGAGGCAGGGCGCCGGGAGAGTTGGGAGGCAAGTAGCGTCGCTGAATGCGTCACGCAAATGCGCGCTGCGGACAAAGGCACGGTTCTGCGTGAATTTTCGTGGATGTCGCTTGGCGACCCACACGGGACACACGGCTTTCCCGATAGCAGTCGTTGGATATCACATTCCCGAGTCGCTGCTCAGCCAGCGAGAACCTTTGCGACGAACATTAAGCGCGCAACGTCGCAGCGCATTTCTCTTAGCGCCCTAATCAGTAGTAAAGTGCGGAGAAGACTGCCGACAAGTGTCGCGGATTCGGTTCCCGGCTGCCGTCTACAACCGATTTTTGGCCAGTGACCTGCACGAACACGAAAATTTAATGAATTAACGGAAAAATTTTCAATGTGGCGTAAGGCAGGCATCAAGGCGACACAACTGGACAAAGGAGAAAGCATTGGCAAACTTAGCGAACGTAAAACAAGAGATCGTTGGGTCAGTGTCACAAAATTCAATGGCTGCGGAGGTTTCCAATGCCCTCGATGGGCTGTTTACCATAGAGTTTTTCAAGAAAATACAAGCGCATGGAAAGACGTACATAACTCTACATTGCAAGCCAACTCGAAATGTCGCCGATGCCTTGTTACTGGATAGAGAGGTTCTAGCCATAGGCATAAACGTCGCCGACGTTCAGGTTCGAACTCTTCACGTCGCACAAGAAATTATCGCTAATAGTCAAGGTCGCTTGGATCGGACGCTCATTATTGTCATTCATGCCGACAAGACAGGAGATGAAAAACTACGAGCGTGGGGACGCGAACAAGGTTACAAGATCGTGCCGATCTTTCGTCCGAAAGCGGGCGCGCTTCCTACCTCTGAGACTTTGAGGCGAGTTCTTGCTCAGGACTTGTTCACGCAGGATCCCTTCTCCCTTACGGGACCTGTGCTGGCGGATTCGGAGTTCTTCGGAAGAAGAACCAACGCGCTCGAAACATTAAGACAGCTCCAATCTGGACGAATATTATCAATATTTGGCATTCGAAAGGTTGGGAAAACATCTTTGATAAATCGCATAGTGACCCTCGCACGAGAAGCAGGCACTCCGAAGATTGCGATGATTGACTGTTCCGTTGATGGATTCAATAGACTAAATGCGGCAGACGCGCTGAAGGCAGTTGCCAAGGTTGCCAAGCTCGCAGCTAACCGTGGCTACGCGCATATTTCCGATGCGCTTAATCGAAGTGACCAAGAACTCGTTCCTGTTTTCGATGATTTGTGGTCGCAACCAAATCCGGTGCCGTTAGCAATCGTGTTCGACGAAGTTGACTATGTAACGCCCGCGTCACCAACTCAGGCTCATTGGAAGGACGATTTCAACGTATTTTGGAGGGAGTTTCGAGTCGTTTATCAGGAGGCTCAACGGATGGGTTTCCCACTCTCATTGCTCGTGTCAGGTGTGTCCTCCCAAGCATTTCGTGTGGAAAGTTTTGCAGGCATCGAAAACTCCGTGCTGCATTTTATCCCTGAGGGATACCTTGCTCCATTCGCCAGGCAAGCGTCCAAGTCAATGATTAAGGATTTGTGCACCCGTTGTGGACTGGTGCTAAACGACGTAGACCAGGAAAAAGTCGCAGAAATTTGCGGTGACTTCCCATATTGGATTCGGATGGCCGGCTCATACATTCATCGTGCGGTTGAAATTCAGGGCCGTCCGCGAAGTCTGGAAGCTGAAGTGGTAGGAAAACTTCTGGATGAATTCGTGGAAGCGGAGGGCACCGACGCTGCACGAGTCGCTCTTGAGGACTTGCGCCGCAAGTCTCCCGAGCCAGTCGAACTACTACGCCACGCAGCAAGCGTTCCCAAAGTTTCCTTAGCAGAAGGTAAGCTGTTGGTGCGATACGGTTTGGTGAACCGCACCGGGAATCGTG
>NZ_ASSI01000338.1:0-844 GCF_000466765.1 Burkholderia sp. AU4i
CAGGGGGTGAAGCACTTTCGGCAGCGCGGAACGCATGCGCTTGCCGGTGCCTGCCGCCAAAATCACGATATTCATGGCGCCAGCTTGTCAGAGGAGTTCGAAGCCGACCATTTTAGCATGCGGCCCCTGGCGCTCCGGGCCTGTCGCGGCGGGGCGACAGCGCCGGAAAAGGGCCGCCCGGCCCTGTTCCGGCGGGTGTTCGGGCCCTGCTTACAGGTCGTCGAACTGGACGATCGAGATCGGCCGGGCCGCGATCGACTCACCCGGCGCCGCTGCGTCGTCGCCCGACGCGCACGGTTCCTCGTCGAACGCGATGTCGCCTTGCGGATCGGCCTCGCCGGTCGCGCGCAGCGACTGGAACGGGTACAGCGTCGTGTCCATCAGGTGCGACGGCACGACCTTCGCGAGCGCGTTGAACATGTTGTCGACGCGGCCCGGGAAACGCTTGTCCCATTCGCGGATCAGCGCCTTCATTTCCGCGCGCTTCAGGTTCGGCTGGCTGCCGCACAGGTTGCACGGGATGATCGGGAATTCGCGAAGCTCCGCGTATTTCTCGAGATCGGTTTCCTTCACGTACGCGAGCGGGCGGATCACGATGTTCTTGCCGTCGTCCGACTGCAGCTTCGGGGGCATCCCCTTCAGCTTGCCGCCGTAGAACATGTTGAGCAGCAGCGTCTGCACGATGTCGTCGCGGTGATGGCCGAGCGCGATCTTGGTCGCGCCGAGCTCGCCGGCCACGCGGTACAGGATCCCGCGGCGCAGCCGCGAGCACAGCGAGCAGGTCGTCTTGCCTTCGGGCACGAGCCGCTTGACGATGCTGTAGGTGTCCTGGTTCTCGATGTGG
>NZ_ASSI01000339.1:0-556 GCF_000466765.1 Burkholderia sp. AU4i
CTGGGACGACCATGTTTTCCGCTCTCCTGCACCCCCGCCTCGCGGACTGCCGCAGGCTCTACCTGCGCGACTACGAAGTGCACATCAACATCGGTGCCTTCGAACACGAGAAGCGCGGCGAGCAGCGCGTCGTCATCAACGTCGACCTGTTCGTGCCGCTCGCGCGCTCCACTCCCGTGGACGACCGGCTGCATGAAGTCGTCGACTACGACCTGATGAAGCAGAGCGTCGCGCAATGCGTGGCGCGCGGCCACATCCACCTGCAGGAAACGCTGTGCGACGCGATCGCCGCCCACCTGCTGGCGCACGACGCCGTGCGCGCGGTACGCGTCTGTACCGAGAAACCGGACGCTTATCCGGACTGCGACGCCGTCGGCGTCGAAGTCTTTCGCATCAAGGACGAGGAGCGCGCATGAACGCCCCCCACATGAATGACGCGGCGGCCGATGCCGCCACCCACGACGCAGCCGCCGACCCGGCCGGCCGCCCGGCGCTGACGCGCCGCGAACAGAAGGAAGCGTACGAGAACAACAAGCTGTTCAAGCGGATCGTGCGC
>NZ_ASSI01000340.1:0-2021 GCF_000466765.1 Burkholderia sp. AU4i
CAGCTCGCCGAACAGCGCGCCGGCCGTCGTGCCGCGCAACGCGGGCGGCACGGGCGCGTCCAGCGGGCGTACGCGGCAGGCCGGATGGCCGAGCACGGCCGTCACGGCGGCCGCGCGGCTCGCGACCCACAGGCCGAGCGTGGCGTCGAACGCGAGCGGCGGCCCGTCGACGAGCGCCGCATAGTAGGGATAGGGATCGCGGTGCGTAACCGCTGCGATGGGATCGGTCGGGTTCATGCAGACAGTATCGGCGGCGTGCACCGCCGCATGTTTCAGGCCGGCGTGAAATGTCGCGGCGCGGGCGCCGCGTGCCGCCGCATCGCGATGTCAGGTGATTGTCAGGCCGCCGACCGGTAGCGATGCGCCTGCATGCGCATGCGGACACGGCCGGCAGAAATCGCGCGCGGCTCCGGCACCACGGTGTCGTGAGGGAACATTTCCTGCCGGAATTCGCCGTGTTCGTCGAACCACTGGCAGATCAGCCAGTCGCCGTCGTCGAATACGACCGGCCCGGCATAGGTCACGGTCATGCGCGGCCCGCCCGTCTTCAGCGTCACGACATCGCCGACGCGAAACCTGACGCGTTGATTTTCTCGGATCGTCATCGCTCTCTCAGCATTTTTATATATCGATATTCCCGGCAGCTCACCAGCTGTTCATTCGAACGTGCCGCAGATTATCAATCAAAAAACCTGCCGGCAACTCCCCTTTTCAAAAATGTCATGATCGGGGAAATGCAACAATGCGCGCCATCGACGCGCCCGGCGGGTGCCCGGCCGCCGATCCGGCGCGGCTTGCGCGCCGGATCCGGTCGAACGGGCGAAATGCGGAGAATAGACGATGTATTTTACGTCGTCACCGACGTTTAATTCCGACGTGAAATCGATTGATTATTGTCAATCAACTTTTCGATTGGGAACGATCCCACGATTTATTTACACTCATTCATCGAACAAAACCGGTGAATTATCCGGCGACGCAAACCAGCGGTTGATATCGCGCCCGGGAACGGCCGCTTGCGTGAACGTAAACGTGCCGTCCTGCGCCATCTCCTTCGCGGCACGCAGGAACGCGCCGAGCGCGGCCCGCGCCAGTGCGCCGCCGACACTCACGCGCTTCACGCCGAGCGCCGCCAGTGCGTCGACGCTCAGCAATCCGCCCTGCAGCCCCATCACGACGTTCACGGGTGCGCCGACCGCCCGCGTCACCGCCGCGATGTCGTCCGCATCGGTGATGCCCGGCGCATACAGCACGTCGGCGCCCGCGTCGCGATAGGCGACGAGCCGCGCGATCGTGTCGGCGAGGTCGTGGCGGCCGTGCAGGTAGTTTTCGCAGCGCGCGGTCAGCGTGAACGGAAACGGCAGCGCACGCGCCGCGTCGACGGCCGCCGCGATGCGCTCGACCGCCGCTTCGTGCGCATAGATCGGCGCGTCGGCGCGGCCCGTCGCATCCTCGATCGACCCGCCGACCGCGCCGGCCTCGGCCGCGAGCCGGATCGTCTCGGCCACCGTGTCGGGCGCATCGCCGAAGCCGTTCTCGAGGTCGGCGCTCAGGGGCAGGCCGCCCGCGGCGGCGATCTCGGCGATGTGATCGAGCATCTCGCCGCGATCGATCGCATAGTCGGGCCGGCCTTTCGAAAAGGCATAGCCGGCGCTCGTGGTCGCGAGCGCCTCGAAGCCGGCCATCGCAAGCAGGCGCGCAGTACCGGCGTCCCACGGGTTCGGGATGATGAAGGCGCCGGCGCGTGCATGCAGTGCGCGGAAGGCTTCGGCTTGGCGGGCTTGAAGATCGGAACGGGTCATCGCGGGCTCCAGGAGGATGTCGACGGCCGAGCTTACGCCGATCGTGCACGCGACGTTTCAGCGTTCACCGAAATGTCGTCGCGTGACAGGGAAAAACCGATGCGACGATTGCGCGCCGTAAGCCGTAAGCCGGTTGCCGGTTGCCGGTTGCCGCTTGCCGCTTGCCGCTTGCCGCTTGCCGCTTGCCGCTTGCCGCTTGCCGCTTGCCGCTTGCCATCG
>NZ_ASSI01000341.1:0-6215 GCF_000466765.1 Burkholderia sp. AU4i
CCCCGGTTCGCGCGCGTCGACGAGCGCGATGCCGAGCGCCGCCTGCGCGTCGCCCGAGCCGCGGCGCGCCAGCGTGCGCAACTGCGCGAGCGCGTGCGGCTCGGTGGCCTGCGTGACCATTGCCTGCCACTCGTCGAGCTGCGCGGCGCTCGGCGTGGAGCCGGCGCCGTGCAGGCCGGTCGCCGCGACGACGGCCGCGACGGTCACGGCCGCCGCCGCGAGCAGCGCGGCCGGCGGAAGTTTCGCGCGCAGCACGCGCCGCGCGGCAGCGGCGAGGCCGGATTCGGCCGGCCGCATCGTCCGGATCGGTTGCATCGCGTGTCTCATTGCGTGAGGTCGATCTCGTAGGTGGCGAGGTTCTTGCCCGAGCCGTCGTCGGCCGCGACCTGCGTGATGCCGGTCAGGCCGGCCGCCGCCGCGTCGCCGAGGCGGTTCGGTGCGGACGCGAACTGCACGTGCGCGACCGAGCTCGCGAGCTTCGTGAAGCGCCAGCTGCGCTGCGCGCCGTCCGCCGTGCGCGTGATCGCGCCGCGTTTCTTGATGAACGCGATCAGCACGTCGCGGTTCGCATCCGGCGACGCGAAGATCGTCTTGCTGCCGTCGAGGCCCGGGAAGTTGCCGCCGCCGCTCGCGCGGTAGTTGTTGGTCGCGACGATGAACTGCGCGTTCGGGTCGATCGGCGCGCCCTTGTACGTCAGGTTCCTGATCCGGCTGCCGACCGGCTGCGTGACGTCGATTTCATACGCGAGATCGGCCGACGTGAACATGTCGAAGTTGTAGCCGGGGAAGGTGCTGACGAGCGGCTGCACGGTCGCCTTGGTCGGGTCGATCCGGTTGAAGCGCTTCGCGGCGGTTTCGAGCCAGTTCTTCACGTCGGCGCCGCTGACCTTCACCGCATACACGGTGTTCGGATACAGGTACAGGTCGGCCGCGTTGTTGATCGCGAGCGCGCCCGGTGCGACGTCGGTGTAGTCGGTGCCGCCGCCGAAGCCGCTCTTGAACGGCGCGCTGACCGACAGCACCGGCAGCGACGCGTATTGCGGCAGGTTCGCCTGCACGTAGGTCTTCACGTAGTCGGCCTGCGCCTCGTTGACGATCTGGATCGCGCCCGGATCGCCGACATCGGCGAAGTACGAGTTCATCCGGTAGTCGGTCGAGCCGATCGGCGTCTTCACATAGTCGATCGTCGCCTGGTGCTCGGCGGCGATCGCGGCGGAAACCGACGGATCGGCCGCCACGTAGCTCTTGTCGGCGTTCTGGATCGGCCGCGCCTCGACGGTCGTCTGCGACTTGTCGACGCTCCACGTCTTGCCGTCGAACTTCAGGCCGAGCTTGATCACGCCGAGGTGCTTGCCCCAGTAGTTGGCCATCACGGTCGGCACGCCGTTGACGGTGCCCTTGACCTTGTCGACGCCCGGCAGGTTGAACTGCGACACGGTGCTGTTCGCGTCCGGGAACACCTGGTGCGAGTGGCCGATCAGCATCGCGTCGATGCCGGTCACCTTCGACAGCCACCAGCTGCCGTTCTCCATCGTCGGCGAATACGCGGAATTGTCGAGGCCGCCGTGCGAGATCGCGACGACGAGATCGGCGCCCTTCGCGCGCATCTCCGGAATGTACTTCTCGGCCGCTTCCTTCAGGCCGGTCGTGTAGACCTTGCCGTCGAGCCAGCGCTTGTCCCAGTTCATGATCGCGGGCGGCGTGAAGCCGATGATGCCGATCTTCACGGGCGCGCTGACCGTCTTGCCGTCCGGCGTGGTCGCGGTCACGGTGCGGGTCAGGATCGTGTACGGCGTGAACAGCGGCGCGTTGGTCTTCGCGCTGATCACGTTCGCGAGCACCTGCGGGAAGTTCGGGCCCGCGCATTTCTTCTGCTGGGCCGGCGCCGGCAGGCCGTCGACCTCGAACGTGTTGCCGGTCACCTGCGACAGGTACGGCAGCCCGTAGTTGAATTCGTGGTTGCCGATCCCGCCGCCGTCGAATTTCGCGGCGTTCATCACCTTGTAGATCGCGAGCGTCTGGTCGCAGCCGACCGGCTTCACGAGCGCCTGGTAGTCGGACAGCGCGGTGCCCTGGATCGTGTCGCCGTTGTCGAGCAGCAGCGTGTTCGGGTACTGCTTGCGCGCCTGCGCGATCAGCGTCGACACGCGTTCGAAACCGAGCGAATTGTCGGCGGCGAGCTTGAAATAGTCGTACGACAGCACGTTGGTGTGCAGGTCGGTCGTCTCGAGCAGGGCGAGCGTGGCCGTCGTGCCGACGGGCGCCTGGGCTGCCGGCGGCGTCGCCGGCGGCGAGGTCACGTCGTCGCCGCCGCAGGCGGCGAGGATGAAGGCGAGGCTGGCGAGCGCGGCGATGGCCGGCACGCGACGGCGGGAAAGCAGGGGGAGACGCATCGGTTGTCCTGTTCGGTGTTCTGTTTTATGAAACGCGAGGTGCGCAACGATTGGCGGCGCGGGGCGCCGACGGCCTGATGTGCGGCGCGAGAGAGTATCGAAAGGAAACGTGACGGAAGAATGAAAGGTGGTGACGTCGGCATCGGGCAACGGCCGGCGGCTTCCTCGCGCACGCCGGGGCGGGCGCCCCGAGCTCGCCGCCCGCACGGAAATCCTCACGTCGCGGCGCCGGGCGGTTCGCTACAATGGCCGCTGTCACCTTTTTGCAAACAACCTGCCCTTGGACTTCGAGACTCCTCCCGGCCTGTCGGTCGACGCCGGCGGCCAGGGCCAGACGGTGCGCCTGACCGGCCAGTGGACCGCGCTCGCGCTTGCACGCAATCGCGGCGCGGTGGCGCGTCGTATCGCGAGCATCGCGTCCGGGCGCGTGAGCGAATGGGATCTGTCCGGCATCGAGCGGCTCGACCACGTCGGCGGCCAGGCGCTGTGGCGCGTGTGGGGCCGCAAGCTGCCGGACGGCGTCGCGCTGAGCGCCACGCAGCGCACGATCTTCGAGCGCATCGAGCGGCTCGACAGCGAGCGCGAGGCGCCCGAGCGCGTCGTGCGCGTCGATCCCGTCACGCGGCTCGGCCAGGCGATCTTCCGGTTCGGCGAGCACCTGCAGGGCGGCATCGCGCTGTTCGGCCTCGTGATCCTCGATGCGCTGTCGGTGTTGCGCCGTCCGCAGACGATGCCGTGGAAGGAGACCTCCGCGAACATCTACAGCGCGGGCGCCCAGGCGCTGCCGATCACCGCGCTCGTCGCGTTCCTGATCGGCATCGTGCTCAGCTACCTGTCCGCGCAGCAGCTGCAGATGTTCGGCGCGAACCGCTACATCGTGAACATCCTCGGGCTGTCGGTGATCCGCGAGCTCGGCCCGGTGCTGTCGGCGATTCTCGTCGCGGGCCGCTCCGGCTCGGCGATCACCGCGCAGATCGGCGTGATGCGCGTGACCGAGGAGCTCGACGCGATGCGCGTGATGGGCATCCCGCACGGGCTGCGGCTGATCCTGCCGCGCGTGCTCGCGCTCGGCGTCGCGATGCCGCTGCTCGTGATGTGGACCAACATCATCGCGCTGACGGGCGGCGCGCTCGCCGCGAAGCTCGTGCTCGGCATCGACGTCAACTATTTCGTGCGCTCGCTGCCGGGCGTCGTGCCGATCGCGAACCTGTACATCGGGGTCGGCAAGGGCGTCGTGTTCGGCATGCTGATCGCGCTGGTCGCCTGCCATTTCGGCTTCCGGATCAAGGCGAACTCGCAGAGTCTCGGCGAAGGCACGACCACGTCGGTCGTGACGTCGATCACAGTCGTGATCCTCGCCGACGCGGTGTTCGCGATCCTGTTCCAGAACGTGGGGCTCGGATGAACGCATCGAACGAAACGACCGCGCACGCCGCGGCCATCGGTGCCGGGTCGGTCGGCGAGCGGCCGGCCGCGGCGGCCGCTCCCGGCGATCTCGTGATCGAGGTGCGCAACCTGACCAAGCGCTACGGGCGCAACATCATTCATCAGAAGCTCGACTTCGACGTGCGACGCGGCGAGATCGTGTCGATCGTCGGCGGCTCGGGCTCCGGCAAGACCACGCTCGTGCGGCAGATCCTCGGCCTCGAGCGGCCGACGTCCGGCACGATCAAGGTGTTCGGCGAGGATACGGCGACGATCGACGACGCGAGCGCGCGGATGATGCGCACGCGCTCCGGGATGCTGTTCCAGCAGGGCGCGCTGTTCTCGTCGATGACGGTGTTCGACAACGTCGCGCAGCCGCTGCGCGAGCTCGGCCGCGTGCCGCCGGACCTGCTGCACGACATCGTGATGCTCAAGCTCGAGATGGTCGGGCTGCCGTGCAAGCACGCGTCGAAGATGCCGGCCGCGCTGTCGGGCGGGATGGTCAAGCGGGTCGGCATCGCGCGCGCGATCGCGCTCGAGCCCGAGCTGCTGTTCCTCGACGAGCCGACGGCCGGCCTCGATCCGCAGGCGTCGGACGAATTCGTCGAGCTGATCGCGACGCTCCACCGCACGCTCGGGCTGACCGTCGTGATGGTGACGCACGATCTCGACACGATGGTCGCGCTGTCGACGCGCGTCGCGGTGCTGGCCGACCGCAAGGTGCTGGTCGCCGCGCCGGTGGAGGAGGCCGCGAACGTCGACCATCCGTTCATCCACGAATATTTCCTGGGGCTGCGCGGGCGCCGCGCATTGCAGGCGCTGCCGCCCGAGCGGCGCGCGAAGCTGCCGAAGGCGGCCCTCGAACCGGCGCTGTCGAGCGTCGAGCTGTAGGCACGAAGGAATCCTCGAATGGAAAACAAATCACATGCGTTCTGGGCCGGCCTGTTCACGATCGCGCTGACGCTCGCGATCGCGGGCACCGTGTTCTGGTTCAACGTCGACCGCACCGTGCGCGTGCCGTACGATCTGCTCGCGCGCACCAACGTGACGGGGCTGTTCCCGGACGCGGCCGTGCGCTTTCGCGGCCTCGACGTCGGCAAGGTGCAGTCGATCGGCTTCGACCGCGCGCACCCGGGGCAGATCCGGATCCGGATCCTCGTCGACCACGACGCGCCGATCACGCAGTCGACCTACGGCAGCCTCGGCTTCCAGGGCGTGACGGGGATCGCGTTCGTGCAGCTCGAGGACACGGGCCGCGACCTGGCGCCGCTGCCGTCGTCGCCGAAGGCGATTGCGCAGATCCCGATGCGGCCGAGCCTGTTCGACCAGATCCAGGAGCGCGGCGACGTGCTGCTGCGGCAGCTCGAGCTGGCCGCGAAGAGCGCGAATGCGCTGATGTCGCCCGAGATGCGCGAGCAGTTGCGCGCGACCGCCGAAAGCCTGCAGCACGCGGCCGACGGGGCCGCCACGCTGACGAAGCAGCTCGGCCCGGCGGTCACCGCGCTGCCGGAAACGATGCACGAGGTGAACCGCGCGATGGCGTCGGCGAACACGCTGCTGCAGCCGAACGGGCCGCTCGTGTCGAACCTGAACAAGGCCGGCACGGCCGCCGAGCAGGTCGGCGTCGCGCTGAACGATCTCAACGCGCGCGTGCAGTACGACACGTTGCCGCGCTTCAACGCGCTGGCCGGCAGCGTCGGCGATGCGTCGCGGCAATTGAAGGACGTGGCCGGTGAACTTGGCCGCAACCCGCGCAGTCTGTTGTTCGGTTCGCCCGGCGCGGCGCCGGGGCCCGGCGAAGCGGGCTTCGTCTGGCCCGGCGCGACGGCCCGGCAGTGACCCCCATCGAAACCGGAAACATCATGCAGGAACACGCCATGCCACGAATCCTTGACCGCGCGCTGCGTCCGGCCGCGGCCGCGCTTGCCGTGCTGACGCTTTCGCTCGCGGCCGGCTGCGCCGGCAACAGCGCGGCGCTGTCGAATGTCCGCTACGACCTCGGGCCGGCCGCGCCGGTCGTGACCGCGGGCACGGCCCCCGCGCTGAAGGTGCTCGACGTCGTCGTGCCCGACGCGCTCGACTCCGACAAATTCGCGTACCGCCTCGCGTACTTGGACGCGCAGCACGTGGCCGTCTATCGCGACAGCCGCTGGACGGCACCGCCCGCACAACTGCTCACGCAGCGGCTGCGCGGCGCGCTGTCGTCGCGCGGCACGGTGCTCGAAGGGGCCGACGGCGTGCGCGCGCCGACCCTCAAGGTCGACCTGAACGAATTCGAGCAGGTGTTCGACGGCCAGTCGCAGAGCTACGGCGCCGTCACCGCGCGTGCGACGCTGACGCTGGACGGCAAGGTGCTCGGCCAGCGCACGTTCGTCGCGCGCGCGCCGTCGAGCACGC
>NZ_ASSI01000342.1:0-1691 GCF_000466765.1 Burkholderia sp. AU4i
TGCGGTTGGCTCCCAAGGTGGAGTGGCCGGCCAAGATGGACGCTGAGTCGAGAACCGCACCCTGAACTCGCATGTCACGGGGCATCCTGATTTTGCACCGGGGCGACAGAAATTCGGGCACGGATCGCCCGGAATCTTCCGGTATGCGTCGGCCACCGTCATAGTTCTCCGCTCCACGGCGAGGACTCAGTGACTCGCGGGGCCGATCCCTTCGACATCGACAGTCGAGCCGTAGCGTGGATCGGCGATCCATATCAGTTGCGCGGCCGAGATCAAAGCCGGTCCACCTGACAGCGCCATCGATAGCAGGCCCGTCGCCTGCTTGGGCGATATCACCAGCCATGGCGACACCGTGGTCGATGGTGAAACTGGATGGCTGTCGATCAGTGGGAGGGGGCGGTTTACGAGCCAGTTCAGTTCGGCAGTGTGCTGCGCTTGCCGAACCACGACGGCACGAGCGCGAGCGCATCGTCGAGCGAGGCGAGCACGTGCAGGCTCAGCGCGATGATCTCGGGCGTCGGTGCCTTCAGGTCGGGCACGGTGACGACCGCGGCGCCCGCGCCGGCGGCCGATTGCGCACCGAAATCGCTGTCCTCGAACGCGACGCATGCGTGCGCCGGCACGCCGAGGCGTTCGGCCGCGAGCCGGTAGACGGCCGGGTCGGGCTTGCCGCGTGCGACTTCGTCGCCGCCCGCGATCGCGCGGAAGAACGGCAGCACGCCGACCGCGTCGAGCCGCGCGCGGATCACCTCGCTCGCGGACGACGACGCGACCGCGCACGGAATGCCGGCTTGCGCGAGCGTGTCGAGCAGCGCGAACGCGCCGGGCTTCAGCGGAAACTTCGGATGCGGTTCGGGCGCCGCGAGCTGCTCGCGCACGCGGGTGCGCACCGCGTCGAACGTGTCGGGGTTGCCGATCAGCCGCGCCAGGATCACCTGGCCTTCGGCGAACGAGCGGCCGACGATCTGCAGGTAGTCGGCGGTGGTCAGCGTGACACCGTGCGCAGTCGACACGTCGATCCAAGTGTTCATGATGGTCCGCTCGGAATCGACGAGCAGGCCGTCCATGTCGAAGAGCGCGGCGGAAAAGGTCATCGGCGGCATTCGGGAAGCGGGGAAGGCGATGGGCGGCGCGACGGCCGCCCGAATGAAAAACGGACGCCGATGGCGTCCGTCCGGAACAGCGGGCTTACCGGCCGAGCGCGGCGCGGGCTGCCTTGACCGCCGCACGCACCTGGTCGGGCGCGGTGCCGCCAGGGTGATTGCGGCTGGCGACCGAACCTTCGAGCGTCAGGTAGCCGAACACGTCTTCGCCGATCAGGTGCGCGACGTTCGGCAGTTCCTGCTTCATCTCGTCGAGCGTCAGGTCGGCCAGGTCGATGCCACGGTCGTCGCAGATCTTCACGGCGTGCGCGACGGCTTCGTGCGCATCGCGGAACGGCAGGCCGCGCTTCACCAGGTAGTCGGCGAGGTCGGTGGCGGTCGAGAAGCCCTGCAGGGCGGCCGCGCGCATCGCGTCCGGCTTCACGGTGATGCCGGCCACCATCTCGGCGAAGATCCGCAGCGTGTCGGCGACGGTGTCGACCGTGTCGAACAGCGGTTCCTTGTCTTCCTGGTTGTCCTTGTTGTACGCGAGCGGCTGGCCTTTCATCAGCGTCAGCAGCGCCATCAGGTGGCCGTTCACGCGTCCCG
>NZ_ASSI01000343.1:0-2565 GCF_000466765.1 Burkholderia sp. AU4i
GGGCGTGCCGCTGTTCGCCGCGCACGGGATGCACGATCCCGTCTGCCCGGCCGCCAACGTCGCCCGCCTCGCGCGTGCCGTGCCCGCGGCCGCGATCGAACACGTGAGCGCCGGGCACCTCGCAAGCGACCCGGCATTGGCACGCAGCATCGCGCGCGCCGTGGCCGCGATGTTCGCGGCGGCACCGCTCGCCCGACCGGGCCCGTCGCGCACATCCTGAGCGCCGCTCAGGCTGCGACGCGGCAACGCACGCAGCCGGGCAACGCTCAATCCCACGCGTAACGCACGCCGACCCACGCACCGCGCGGCGCACCCGGCCCGACGAACTGTTCGTTGACCGGATTCGCACCGTCGAACGTGTGATTCGGCCCGTTGAAGAAGTTCTGGCCCAGCACGCCGAAGCTCGCATAGCGCTTGTCGAACAGGTTCGTCACGCTCGCGAAGACTTCGAAGCGCTTCGTGATCCGGTAGCGCATGTCGAGATCGACGAGCACGTAGCCCGCGATCCTGCCGTTCACGTCCTGGTTGTTCTCGTCGCCGCGCGCATACACGCCGCTGCGCCACGTGACGTTCGCGCCGATATCCCACCTGGGCGTCGCCGCGTAATCGAGCCGGAGTTTCACCGTGTGTGCGGGAATACCGGGAATATGGTCGCCTTGCTTGACGGCCACGTTGCCGTTCGCGTCGGCCGCCGAATTCGCCGGGCTGTGCTCGGTCCACGACGACCGGTAGGTCGCATCGACATAGCTGTACGAAAGCCCGACACCGAGCGGGCCGAACCGCGTGCGGCCCGCGAGTTCGATGCCTTGCCGCCGCGTATCGCCGACGTTGCGGAAATAACCCTGCGCGCTTGCCGGGCTGCTGATGAACTGGATGTCGTCGGTCAGCGTCGTGCGGTAGGCGGCGGCGCTCCAGGTCGTCGCGGCGCCGATGCGGCCGCGCATGCCGGCTTCGAACGTCTTCGAGATCACCGGCTTGAGCGCCGGGTCCGCGATGAAGTCGTTCGGCAGCGAACACGGCGCGGCCGGGTCCGCGCATGCGAGTTCGATCGCGGTCGGCGAGCGCATCCCTTCGTTGTACGTCGCATAGGCGGTGAAGCCCGCGACCGGGTTCCAGTTGAGCCCGACTGCCGGGTTGAACCGGGAGAACACGTGGTTGCCGTCGAGCAGCGGCTGCACGCCGCTCTCGTCACCGATCTGCGCCTTCGACCAGTCGTAGCGCCCCGACACCGTCAGCGTCCAGTGTGGCGTCAGCGACAGTGCATCGCTCAGGTACACGCCGAGGTTCGCGTTGCGCGTCTTCGCGCGGGTCTGCGGCTCGAAATCACCGACGCCGATCGCCGCGCGCGTGTCGGTGAAATACGCGTCCTGCGACGACGCGACGTAGCTCGAGTTCGCGACATCGGCCGCCACGCCCGCGATCAGCTGGTTCGCCATCCCGCCGAGCTTGCCGAGCAGCGTGAGCTGCAGGCTGCCGCCGTAGCTGTCGGTCACGATCGTCGACTGCGCATTGGTGCCCTGCACCGCGTCGACCGTGCCGTCGTCGCCGACCGATCCGTAATCGGTATTGTTGTTGCTGCTGACGTTGGTGTTGCGCAGGTGCCGATAATACGCATTGCCGCTCAGCTCGACGTGCTCGCCGAAGAAGTGATCGCCCGACAGCGTCAGGTAGCCGGCGCTGTTGCGATTCAGGTCGGGATAGGTGTACGCCTGCTTCCGGTTGTCGAGGAACGAGCGCGGGATCGTCTGGGTGCCGTACAGCGCGTTGTCGGCGCCGCCGGCGGAAATCGACAGCGTCGTGTCCGAATCCGTGTAGCGCAGCTTGCCGAACGCCTGCCGCACGCGGCTCGCATTGTGGTCGGCCCAGCCGCCGTCGTTCGCGACGTTCGCCGTCGCGTAGTAGTCGAGGTTCGGGCCGATCGTGCCGCCCTGCTCGAGTGCGGCCGTCTTGCGGCCCCACGAGCCGCCCGACACCTCCGCTTCGCCGCCCGGGTTCGACTTGCCGTTCTTCGTCGTGATCGCCAGTGCGCCGCCGAGCGTATTGCGCCCGTATACCGGGTTGGAGCCCGGGATCAATTGCATCCGGTCGATTGCCTGCGTCGGCAGGATGTCCCAGTTCACGACGTCGCCGAACGGTTCGTTCACACGCACGCCGTCGACGAACACCGACAGCCCCTGCGGCGTACCGAGCAGCGGCGATGCGGTGAAGCCGCGGTAGTTGACGTCCGTCTGGTACGGATTGCCCTGCGCCTCCGAGATCGTCACGCTCTGCAGGTTCGCGGCGAAGAAGTCGGCAAGCGTCGCGCGGTGCTGGGCGTCGAGTTCCGCCGCGCGTACCGTCTGCACGTTCGCCGGCACCTTCTGCAGCGGCGTACCGATCCCGAGCAGCGGCGTCGTGCCGACGACCACCACCGTCGGCAATGTGACGGCCGGCGCTTGCGGCGCTTGCGGCACTTCCGGCGCAACCGCGACGGCGGCCGGCGGCACCGCACCGCCCGTCGCGGCCGTTCCGTCCGCAGGCTGCTGCGCACGCGCGCTGCCCGCCGACAGGATCGCGAACGCGTTG
>NZ_ASSI01000344.1:0-1588 GCF_000466765.1 Burkholderia sp. AU4i
GCCGTAGATGCCGAAGCGGCTGTTCGTGATCGCGCCGTTGGTCATCGACAGCAGGCCGTCGTTCTTGGCGTTGGCGTTGGTGAGGTAGCGAATGCTGGCGTCGGCGACGCCCCAGAGCGTGACCGAGCTTTGTGCGGCCGCGTACTGGCTGGCAAATGCGAGCGCGGCGCCCCCTGCGATGGCTGCGAGTCGGGTGGTCTGCTTCATGAGCTTTCCTGGTTGTAGGTGTCTCCGTTCATGGCCGGCCGCGTGCGCAGCCGGGTGGCGATCGCTCGCGTTCTTGGCGCGCGCGATGTGGGCTGAATCATATGACGACTGCAATCGCTGAAAGAAATTGAAATGCGCGGTAACGGCGGAACTGTCGCCCGCGCACAACGCTGCGCGCGCGAGGCGCGCCGGGCGGGCGTCGGATGCCGCACGGCATCCTCCGGCCACGCGGCTTACGGGATGTCGGGTCTGTAAGCATCGCCCCGCAGGCGCGGGGGAACGGGCAGGCGGCCGGAAGTGCCGGCGGGAGGCTCCGTCACGCCGCCGCGGGCGGCTCGCCGGGCGTCTCGCGCCGGCGCCAGGCACGCCGGAGGATCTCCGCGAACGCACCGGCGAGCAGCAGCACGGCACCCCACAGCGCGAACTCCGGCACGAGCCGCGTAACGAGGCCGCCGATCACCGCGCCGGCCAGGAAGCAGAAGCTGATCGTCGCGAGCAGCGCCGAGTCGTGCAGCGCGCCCGCGTCGTAGCGCGGGATCAGCCCGACGAACAGCTTCTGCGCGGCGCGGCGCAGGTTGCCGGTCGTCATCACCGACGTGTACGACAGTTCCTCGAGATGGGTGAACGACAGCGTCTGCAGCGTCGCGACGAACGAAATGCCCGGAATCAGCCATGCGCTCGACGCGCCGACGAGCCCGCTCGCGGCGACGCCGAGAAAGGCGATCTCGACGAGCAGGCTCGCGAATGCGGTATGCCGCATCCAGCCGCGCTGCGCGGCGAGGCCGAGCAGGTGCGCGACGAACACCGCGACCACGAAGCCGCCGAGCGGCGGCACGTGGTGCAGCGCGGCCGCCCATTCGCCGGCCGACACGTTGATGCCGAGCAGCGCGACGTTGCCGGTCATCGTGTTCGCGAACACGTGGCCGTGGCCCACGTACGTGTACGCATCGAGATAGCCGCCGGACAGCGTCAGCAACGCGGCGACAGTGAGATTGCGGCTGGCGCTGTCGAGATCCATCGAGCCTCCCGTGAAGATTCGCGCCAGTATGGCGCACGGGACGTTACCGTGCGCCGGTCATTGCCCGATACCCGTGAGCCCGATCAGCGCGCCGCCCGCGAGCAGCCACAGCGGATGGATGCGCGTGCGCCACGCGAGCACCGCGCACGCGGCGGTGATGCCCCACTGGATCGCCGTGCGGTTCGACGCCTCGGAGATCAGCACCGCGCTCGCCGCGACGAGCCCGGCCGTGACGGGCATCATCCCCTGCTGCACGTAGCGGCGCCACGGCCGGTCGCGAAAGCGCTCCCACGCATGCAGCGCGAGCACGGTGACGATCGACGATGGCCCGAACTTCGCGAGCGACGCGACCAGCAGCCCGCT
>NZ_ASSI01000345.1:0-513 GCF_000466765.1 Burkholderia sp. AU4i
CGCCATGCACGACGATGTCGCCGGAGCCCGCGACGCGCGCCCGGACTTCCACCTGCACACGCGCCACGATGTCGCCCGAGCCGCTGACCGACAGATCAGCCCGCTCGGCCGCCAGCTTGCGCGCCTCGACGTCACCCGACCCGGCCACGCGGGCGTCCAGACTCCCGACCTGGCCGGTGGCGATGATATCGCCCGAGCCAGTCACTTCCAGCTCGAGGCGCGGCTGCCGCAGGTCGTGCAGGGTGACCACGCCGCTGCCCTTGAGCTTCACGGCAGGCAGTGCGGGCAGGACGACGCCGACCACCACGCGCTCCTGGCGCAGCGACACGGCGGATCCGTTCGGCAGGCCGCTCACGATGTTGCCGTTGCCCATCACGATCGAGCCGACCGAGCCGCGGAACACCATGACGCTGCCGCCGACCGCGATCGTGACCCCCTCGCGCTCGACGACGAGCTTGTCGTCCTTGTAGGTCGTCTTGACGGACGCCACCGCATCAGCGGTCTCGCCGGCGA
>NZ_ASSI01000346.1:0-510 GCF_000466765.1 Burkholderia sp. AU4i
ATCGACGCGTGAGCGAAAGGCATCCGGGGCAGGATGCGACGGATTGCCGGGCAGGTTGCCGTTGCCGTAAGATCGGCACTGGCTTTCCACCGGCATTCGCGTCACATGAAAAAGAACGTCCGTTTGCGGCTCACGGTCATCGCGTCGGCTTTTGCTGTCTACAGCGTTTATATGCACATCCAGCAGCTCATCAGCGGCTGCGTGTGGGTCAGGGGCCATCAGCGCTGCAGCTTCGAAAACAGCGCGAATTTCGAAGGCTGGATGGATCTCGACCTGATGATCGCCTGTTGCTGGGTCGCCGCGGCGGTGGTGGGCTGGATTTCCGTCGTGCAGGCCACGAAGAAGCCGGGTTGAAGGCGGGCAGTTCTGTCGCGCGAATCCGGTTTCTGTCAATCCGTGACAACGATCATCGGCGCCGCGCCGTCCGCGATCGACACGCATCTGCGGCTGCTCGAGGAGGCGACCGGCGTATCGTTGTTCGAGCGCGCGCCGCGCGGGCTGCTGCCGGCC
>NZ_ASSI01000347.1:0-5241 GCF_000466765.1 Burkholderia sp. AU4i
CGCCGACGCGCTGGCCGCGGCGCGCGTCGCGTTCGCGCAGCTCACCGCGCCGCTCGCCGCGAAAGGCGTCGAGGATACGGCCCACTATCGCTACGGCCGGCTGCTGTCGCGCAACGAGGTCGGCGCCGACGCCGGCGACTTCAGCCTGTCGCGCGGCGCATTCCATGCCCGCAACCGGCGCCGCGCGCGCACCGTGCCGCACGGGCTCGTCGCGACGGCCACGCACGACCACAAGCGCGGCGAGGACGCGCGTGCACGGCTCGCGGTGCTCAGCGAGATCCCGGATGCATGGCGCGCGGTATCGCTCGACTGGAGCGCGCTGAACCTGCCGCACCGGGGCCGCGCGCATCGCGATCTCGCGTGGGCGCCGGGGCCGGCCGCGGAGGCGATGCTGTACCAGACGCTCGTCGGCTGCTGGCCGCCGGCACTCGCGCCCGACGATGCGGCCGGGCTGGCCGGACTCGCCGCGCGCGTCGCGCAGTGGCAGACGAAAGCCGTGCGCGAAGCGAAGCGGCACAGCGACTGGCTGGCGCCCGAACCGGACTACGAGCACGCCTGCGAAACATTCGTCCGCGCGATCCTGACGCCGCGCGGCGCCGGCGATTTCGCGCACCGGCTGCATGCGTTCGTCGCGCGGATCGCACCGGCCGGCGTCGTCAACAGCCTGACGCAGACGACGCTGCGGATCGCGTCGCCCGGCGTGCCCGACCTCTATCAAGGGACCGAGTGCTGGGATCACTCGCTCGTCGATCCGGACAACCGGCGCGACGTGCCGTTCGACGCACTGGCGGCCGAACGGGTCGACGATCCGGTCGCGTCGTACCTGCCGGCCTGGCCCGATGCGCGCGTGAAACGCGCGCTGATCGAGCGGATGCTCGCGCTGCGCGCGCGGTGGCCGGCGACGTTTGCGGACGGCGCGTACGTGCCGCTACGCGTGCGCGGCGGGCTCGCGCGGCACGCGGTGGCGTTCGCGCGGTGCGACGCGGCCGCCACCGTGGTGATCGTCGCGACGCGGCTCGCGAGCCGGTTGCTGGGGGAAGCGCCCGGGATGCCGCGCGTGGCGCCCGCGCGGTGGGGCGATACGGCGGTCGTGCTGCCGCGCGGAATCGAGGGGCCGTGGATCGACTGGCTGAATGGTCGGGACACGATCGATGTGCGCGACGGGGTGCTGGCGCTACGCCGCTGCCTGGCCGGATTGCCTGTTGCGGTGCTCGTGGCGGCGCGTGTCGGCAGCTGAAGGCGCGCGGCCCTGCGGACGTGTGTCGCACCTCGCATGCCGGCGATCGTCGATCCAATCGACCGAACGTCGGCGACCTTGCGCACGTGTCCAAGCGCGATTGCCCCGTCACGACCACTCTTCGGGCGGCATCGCCCCGCCGTCGTCCTCCCATAGCGGATTGCCCTTCCTGTCGCCGTCGTGCGCGGCCACGGGCCCGCTCGTCCCGCTCGTCCCGCTCGTCCCGCTCGCGCCGCTTGCGCCACCTGAGCCACCCGCGCCGCGCCCGGCCGGTCGACGCGTGTCGCGCGACGCCGCCTTGGCCGGCCGCACGCGTGTACGCGTCGGCGTCACCGTGTGCTGTTCGCCGCCGTGCCGCGCGTCGGTCGCGCCCGTCTCGTTCGTCTTGTTCGCCTGTCGTGCATTCGAAGCCGCGTTCATCTTCGTCTCCCGTGTAAAAAAACGGACGAACGATCGCCGCAATTTCGGTGCCGCCGCCGGGCAAGCATCTTGCTGATCATGTCCATCACGAACCGACGTCCGGAGGAAGCGATGCCGACCGACCGCAACCCGCCGCCCGCCACGCGCCATCGGCTCGGCGAATGGATGGCGCGCGAAGAAGCCCACATGGCCGCGTTCCGCGAACGGATCGCGGCGGAGGCCCGCGCCCACGCCGGCGACCGCTTGCGCACGCCCGCCGTGCAGGCCCTCGCGCGGCTGTTCGACGACCACGCCGTCCTGCGCATGGGCCTGACCCGCGCGATCGACGAGGCGCTCGACGCGGGCCTGCGGCTCGGCTACGCGTCGAGCGGCGACCTGATGACAGTGCTCGATCACCTGATGACCTATACGCCCCCTTTCAGCGAAGCGAGCCTGATCGTGTGCCCGATCAACGCATTCCTCGACTGGCCGATGTGCATGCCGTCGGGCCATGCGGTGTTTCGCGACGCGACCGTCAACGCGCACCTGAAGTGCGTGCTGAACGTGTGGTGCGACTTCCTCGGCGGCCCGCATTCGCGCACGCATCTCGACACGTCGGCGCCCGACGGCTGGTTCTGCGATGCGGCGCGCAGGCGCCTCGGGCTGTCGCAGTTCCAGTATCGCGACGACCAGCCGCACCTGGGCTTCGACTCGTGGAACGACTTCTTCACGCGACGCTTTCGCGATGGCGCGCGCCCGGTCGAGGCACCCGACGATCCGCACGTGATCGTCAGCGCATGCGAGGCCGCGCCGTACCACACCGAATCGAAGTTGAAGCTGCGCGACACGTTCTGGATCAAGGCGCAGCCGTACTCGTTGCGCGACCTCTTCACGCCCGCATGGCTGCCGCTCGCCGAGCGCTTCGTCGGCGGCGACATCTACCAGGCCTACCTGAGTGCGTACAACTACCATCGCTGGCATGCACCGGTGCGCGGCGTCGTCACGCACGCGTACCGTGTCGACGGGACCTACTACTCGGTCGCGGAGGCCGAAGGTACCGATCCGGCCGGGCTGAACGACTCGCAGGGTTACATGACGGCCGTCGCCACGCGCGCGGTGGTTGCGCTCTCCTGCGACGATCCCGGCATCGGTACCGTGGCGGCCGTGTTCGTCGGGATGGGCGACGTGTCGTCGTGCGTGATCGACGTCGTGCCGGGGCAGCGCGTCGACAAGGGCGACGAGATCGGCTACTTCCAGTTCGGCGGGTCGACGTACTGCCTGCTGTTCGAAGCCGGCGTGATCGACCGCTTCCTGCCCGCGCCGCCGTTCGACAGCCGGACACCGGTCGTCCAGGTCAACGCGGGCGTCGCGATCGCGCGGTGAACGGCGCGGCGCCGTGCATCACGCGTCGTTCATGTCACTCAGGTCAGTCACGTCGGTCGCGACCCCGTCATGCCGCTGCACGCACTTCAGAACCGACAAGCCGCCGGCCGTCAACACGGGCCGACGCTCGCCGGACGCGTCGTCGCGCTGCATCACGATCAGTTGTTGCTCGACGAGGGCGACGACGTCGTCGCGGTCGATCTGGATCTGCTCCGGTGCGTGATGCACCAGGAACAGCACGGCAAATTCATGGGCGGTCAGCATGCTCGTTCCCCGTCTGCGGCTACGTGCGATACGACGAACGGTCGCATCGGCATGCGGCGCGAATCGTGCGCCGGCAACCGGTCGTTCATGCAGGGAACATGCCAGCCGACACGACGCGAACCGCCCCGCGCGCTCGGCACGCAGCGCGATGTGGCACCGGGCGATGCCTGCGACGCGCGGCAAAGTTTTCAACGGCATGTAATGCGGGCGGCCGGATCGCCGGATGCGGCGCGGAACGACGCTTCGGGAAGCACGACGGGGGTCAGGACTTCCCCGGCCCAAACAGCCCGGCCCGCGCCCGACCGCCCGGCGCACGGAAATAACCGCTATGCAGCACCACGTCCGCCCCGCCGCCGTCGGCCAGCACCTCCGCGCACGCGGCCTCGATGCGCACACGGCCGCGTTCGAATGCATCGCGCAGGTCGGCTTCCAGCGCGGACTGCGCGCCGAAATGGTCTTCCAGCGCCTCGACCGTGATCGCGCAGGTTTGCGGCACGCCATCGACTTCGACGACGAAACTCAACTGCAGCGCCGCTCCGTCGAACACGGGCGGCGTGTCGGTCAGCGTCACGCGGCGGGCGGCATCGGCCGGCATCGGCTTACGCCCGCCGCGACGCGAGGCGCTCGACCAGCGCGCCGTTGAACGCGGGCAGGTCGGCGGGCTTGCGGCTCGTGATCAGGTTGCCGTCGCGCACGACCTCCTCGTCGACCCACTTGCCGCCCGCATGACGGATATCGTCCTGCAGGCTCGGCCAGCTCGTCATCGTGCGGCCCTCCACGAGCCCGGCCGACACGAGCAGCCAGCCGCCGTGGCAGATCGCCGCGATCGGCTTGCCGGCGCCGACGGCCGCCGTCACGAATTCGCGCGCGGCCGGCAGCATCCGGATCGCGTCGCCGTTCACGACGCCGCCAGGCAGCACGACCGCGTCGTAATCGCCTTCGCGCGCGTCGTCGAACGTGCGGTCGACCTTCACGCGCCCGCCCTTGTCGACGTGCCGGAAACCCTGGATCTCGCCGCGCTTCTGCGAAATCACGTCGACCTGCGCGCCCTCGGCCGAGAGCGCGCGCTGCGGCTCGACGAGTTCGGCTTCCTCGAATCCGTCGACCGCGAGGATGGCCACCTTGCAATGCTCCAGCCTGCCGCTCATGTATGTCTCCTTCGGATGGGCGGCACACGTCGTGCCGCATCGGTCGTCCAGCAATCGGCATGCCGGCCGCCGGGCGCGCTGCGCCTGCACGCGCAGGGTCGCACCCGCTCGCATCGCGACCCCGGCCGGGGAACGACCCGCGATCGCATCGAGGCCGGCACGCGCATGCGCCCGGCCGGCCCGTTCGACGTCGCCGCGCGCCCGGCTGCAAAGATTTCAACGGGATGTAATCCGATGCGGCATGTCGGCCCGCATCGATTACTGCAGGTGCCGCGCCGCATCGAGCATCGCGTCGGTCAGTTCGATCGTCAGCGTCAGGTTTTCGTCGGTGTCGGGCAACTGCTCGAGCGTCTGCTGCACGGCCTCGTGCAGCATCGCGTGCACGCGCGTGCGTGCGCCGTCGTCGAGATCCGCGTAATGCTCCATCGTGTCGCAGTCGAGCGCGAGCACGACCGAATACCGTGCCGCCTCGGGCGGCGCCTCGAGCGCATTCGCCCATGCCGCATGGAACATGACCCTGCCCGTCGCGACGTCGACATGCACGGTCGTGTCGAGATCGTCCACGTCGACCGCCTCGCCGTCGATCTCGTCGTTCTCCAGCCAAATCCGGGAATTCGATTGCATGATGTCCTCCTGCGTGGTGGCCGCGCGCCCGTCCCGGGAAACCGCGCCGCCATCGCGCCGCGCCGGCCGCGCCGGCACGACACCGTCAATAACCGCTCGAACCCGCGCTGCCGGCCCCGCCGCCGCCGGTGCCCGTCGACCCCGGCGAGCCGCCGTTGCCGGCGCCTGTGCCACCTGTGCCACCTG
>NZ_ASSI01000348.1:0-1467 GCF_000466765.1 Burkholderia sp. AU4i
ATCTGCTGGGGGCGTTGCTGGAGCGGCTGGGAGGAAAGCGGGAGGAATGAGGCAGACATTCGGATCCTCACCGGATTCGCCGGACGAGAGGCAGCAGGCATCGATACCGACCGGCGCCCCCATCTGCCGAATGGTATGGAAGGTGGCCGCTTACGGTCCGATGGCGTATACAACGAGATCCTCATGCATGGCAGTACGGATCGACGATGGGCAAGACTCGGACAAGGAAGACGGCACCGGCGACGCCAACCAGGGCCTATGGCAAGGTGGCCCTCAGTGCCGAGGAAACGCTTCATCGGCTGTGGCAACGCGGCCTGCGCATCGACGATCGTCCGGCGAACTTGCGCATGCTCCGGTCGATCGGCCATTTCCGGTTGCTGGTCTACATGCGGCGGTTCCAGAACCCCACGACCAGGCGATTCTGGCCTCGAACCCGATTCTCCGACATCGTTGAACTCTACGCATTCGATCGACGTCTGCGCTCGATCACGATGGACGCGGTCGAGCGCATCGAGGTTGCGCTGCGCGCCGCACTCAGCAATCCCCTCGCAATCGACTACGGCAGCCACTGGTACGTCGAGAGGGACCGTTTCGTCGACCTGCGCCACTACGCGCGCGTTCTGGATCAGATCGCCCGGGAGTGTGAAACCCGAAAGGGCTCGGCACTGACTCACTACTATCGAACCTATGCCAGCCCCGACCTGCCGCCGATCTGGCTGGTCTGCGAGCGGCTGAGCCTGGGCGCATTGTCCCGAATTTTCAGCGCGCTCTCGATGCGCGACCGCAAAGTCGCCGGACGCCATGCTTGGCCGGACATCCCTGATACGGTGCTCACCAGCTGGCTGCAATCGCTCACCGACCTGCGCAATGCGTGTGCGCACCACGCCCGGCTTTGGGGAATGAAGCTGACGGTATCGCCTCCCGCCAAGCCGGCCGGGCGAACGCTCGCCCGGTATGCTCCGGAAATGACCCGGCCGGAGACGTTCTACGCCCGTGCAACGATGATGAAGGCCCTGCTCGACCCACTCGGTCATGGGCGCGAATGGCGCGAAGCCTTGCGAGCGACGTTGACGGGGTGTGAGCACGTGGACGCGGCGGCCCATCTCGGCTTCACGACCGATTGGCATTCGACGCCGGCGTGGCGGTGAGTTCAGGGCGGATACAACCGAACACGCGGCAGGATGCCCGTCATGCATCCGTTTTCGACACGATGCATTTTGACATTCGTTCGATACTTCGCTAGGATTGCCGATGAAAATGCTGGGGACGCCTCTCGACGATGCGCAACACTTCAGACGGCAAAAGGACGCGCAAGCGTCCTTTTTTATTGCCCGCCTCCTCCGTTGCGAGCTCGATCCGCTTCCCTCCCCGGATTCGGTACCACTCCCGCACCCGATCGATCGTCCTGCGCTTCTCCTTCATTTTCATGTTTCCGCTGCCGATCGATCTGCTGGGGGCGTTGCTGGA
>NZ_ASSI01000349.1:0-3227 GCF_000466765.1 Burkholderia sp. AU4i
ATACGGCACCGGCTCGCCCGCGCCGTTGAAGATGCGCACGTCGCCGAGATCGTCGCGCCGGCTCGCCGCATAAACAGGCTGCGGCACGGTGAGCTGGTAATACGCGGCGGTGCCGTCGAGGTCGAGCGAGAAGCGCTGCGCGGGCGGGCCGTCGGCCGCCGCGAACGACGCGAGCAGGCTCAGGCCGAGCAGCGCGGCGAGTCGTTTCATTGCAGGCCGTCCTGTTGCGCGGCGGCCTTCGGCGGCAGCGGCGAGAAATAGCCGATCAACAGCAGCAGCACGCCGATGCCGATGAACGACACGATTCGCTCGATGCCGGTCACGTGCGACAGGTCGAACAGGAACAGCTTGACGACCGTGAGCGCGAGCAATGCGGCGCCGACGAACCACAGCGGTCGCAGCCCGCGGCGCGTGGCCCAGATCGTGATCGCGAGCGCACAGAGCGTCCAGTACACGGACACCGACGCCTGCACGAGCGTCGATTCCGCCATCGCGCCGAGTTCGTACGGCACGCCGGCCCAGTGATGCAGCGTGCGCAGCAGGATCGCGTTCAGCCACAGGAACGCGGTCGCCCCGGCCGCGCTCAGCAGCTCGACGCGATGGTTGCCGAACGACCAGCCGAGCTTGCGTGCGCGCACGAACCACGACGCGGCGAGCGCATAGACGACCGCAAGCACGAGGTCGAGCGGGTTGAAGAGCGGCACGCGCGCCCAGCTGCCGCCGTCCTGCGTGAAGTTCGCGTAGAAGGTCCACACCCACATCACGACGATGAGCGGCAGCGACGCGAGCGCGCACACGCGGGCGATGCCGTCGCGGCGCGTCAGCCACATCCCGGCGAACGCGAACAGGCTCCAGCCGACCATGAACACCTGCTGGATGCCGAACGACGACAGCACCGTGTCGATGTCGTAGGTCATGTGGAAGCGGTGATGCAACGTGCGCAGCATCAGCGCGTTGAACCACAGGAACACGGTGGCGATCGCGGCGTAGTCGACGATGCGCGGATGCCATGCGATGCCGAGCGCGCGCAGGCGGCGCAGCCACACGGTGAACGCGACGAACGCCAGGCACTGCGCGATGTCGAGCGGGTTGAGCAGCGGGAGCCAGAAGAGCGGCGCCGCGTTGCCGTCGCTGATCACGCTGGCGATGCTCCACAGCCACAGCAGCGCGGCGAGCGGTGCCGCGCCCCACACCTGGTAAGCACGCGGGAACGCCGCGACGGGCCAGCGCAGACGCGAGCCGGGGCCCGACACCAGCAGGAGCAGCACACCGAAACCGTAGGCCCATGCGCTCCAGCTCCATGCGCCTTCGGGCACGAACGTGCGCAGGCGCCAGAACCCTTCGAGCGACAGCAGTCCGCACAGGGTCCAGAACGTCAGCGTGTGCAGCGGCGCGATGATGCGTGCGGCGACGGCTTGCACGAGGCCGGGCGCGGTGCCGGGCGTCGTGCCATTTGCGGGATCGGCGCTTGCCGTGCCGCGCGCCTGGCGCCACAGCAGTGCGAGGCCGGCACCGACGGCGACAGGCCACGCGAACGCGCCCATCCCCGACAGCGGTGCTTCATGCGCATCGAACGCACGCAGCGCGAGCAGTGCCAGCACGGGCGTCAACGCGAGCGCGGGCCATTCGGCGAGCGGCCACGCCAGCCGGCGGCGCGCGACATGCGCAAGCCACGCGGTGCCGGCCGCGAACAGCGCGGTCGAATCGACGACGAAGCGGTCGGCATGCAGGTCGACGTGACGGCTCGCGTAGACGAGGATCTCGTGCAGCCCGCCGCTGACCCACCACAGCAGTCCCCACGCGGCTGCCGCGGCGCCGATCTCGGGCATCCATGCATGCCACGCGCGCGCTTCCGCGCGCCCGTGCAGCCACCACCCAGTGAACAGGCCGGCGAGCGCGATCAGCAGCATCGCGATGTATGGGCTGTTGAGCACGGGCAGCGCGGTGGCGTCGGCCGGCCCGAGCAGGCTCGTGAAGAACGCGCCGGCCGCGGCGAGCTGCATCAGCAGCCCGAAGCCGAACCGCAGCATGCGCTTCTCGCGCACGCCGAGCCAGACGACGGCCGCGCCTTCGATCGCCCACGCGGCGCTGGTCGTCGGGCCGGAGAACGCGAGCGGCACGGCCAGCGTCGCGAAGATCACCGCGAGCGCGAGCGTGGATTCGAACAGTAGCGCGAGGCGGTCGCGGCGCCGCGCGAGCCATGCGGTGACGACGACGTAGAACGCCGACAGCGCGACGGCGCTCCATGCGAGCCCGAACGGCATGTCCTTCACGAGCGACGCCTGCAGCGCGGTCGCGACGATCGGCGTGCCGAACACGAGCGTGCCGTCGACGTAGTGCCGCAGCGCGAGCTCGCGCTTCACCGCATACAGCAATGCGATGCCGACATACATCAGGAAGAACAGGATCAGGAACGGCTCGGTGCTCGCGAACAGCGCGGGGCGATAGGCCGTCACGCCCCACGCGGAGCCGATCGTGAACGTGAACGCGAAGCCGAGCAGGTTCAGCGGGCGCCAGGCCTTGAACCACGCGATCGCGAAGATGCCCGCGTTCAGCAGTGCGTAGTAGCTGAACAGCGCGACGTGGTTGCCGTGCCCGGTCGACAGCAGCACCGGTGCAAGAAAGCCGCCCGCGGTGCCCATGAACGCGAGCGGCAGCGCGTTCTGCCGCACCGCGAGGAACGCGCTCAGCGCGCATACCGCGACCATCAGCGGAAACGCGGCGCCGACGGGCAGCAGCGCGTAAAGCTTGGTCGCGGCGAAGATCGTCAGGTACAGGATGCCGACGCCGCCGCCCTGCAGCACGAGCCCGTACGCCGCGCGGCGCGCACGCACGCGCCAGCCGGTCGCGAGCAGCGCGGCCGCGGCGAGCGCGGTGCCCGCGAGGCGGAATTCGATCGGCAGCATGTTGTTGTCGGCCGCATACTTGAGCAGGAACGCGACCCCGAAGAACAGCACGACGATCCCGACGCGCACGACCGTGTTGCCGCCGAGCAGCCAGTCGCGCGCGGCGCGGAATGCACGCTCGACGAAGTCGGGCTCGCGCGGCTTGGGCGGCGTGGGGGGAACCGACGGTGCGGGGGCCGCAGCGGCAGGCATTTCAGTCGCGTGGGGCGCGGCCGGTACCGGCGCGGCGGTGCGAACCGGCGCCGGGGCTGGCGCAGGAGCCGGTGCCGATAGCGACGCCGGTGAGATCGGAAGAGCACACGTCTGAACTCCAGTCACGTG
>NZ_ASSI01000350.1:0-1513 GCF_000466765.1 Burkholderia sp. AU4i
GGGTTCTGCGGCGGCTGCGCGGCCTTCACGACCACCGTCGCCGACGCGGCGGCCGGCGCGGACGCCTGCTGCGCGGCGGCGGCCGATGCGGCCTGCGCGGCAGCCGGCGGCGTCACGCCCGGCGACAGCGGGACCGGTTCGCCCTTGCTCGCGTCGCGCGTGAGCGACTGCGCCGGGCCCGTCTCCTTCGCGACCACGTCCTTCAGGTTCAGCCGCCCCTGCGCATCGAGCAGCACGCGGCCGTAGAAGTTCGAGAACGTCACGCGCGCCGCGTCGACGTCGGTGCCCTTCTCGTCGTAGTTCGCCTTCAGGTTCGTCAGCGCGAGCGAGCGCCAGCCCGCGAACGGGTCGGAGGTCGCCTTGTCGAGCATCCGCACGTCGACGAGCGCGACGTCGCCGCGATAGGTCGCGCGCGGGGCGTCCTTCACCTGCGCGAACGTCAGGTTGCCCTGCGCGTTGAGCAGCGCGCTGGCGATCGTCGCGTTCAGCGCGCTGCCGAAGTACGGCTCGAACGCGGCCGCGTCGAGGCGGTTGCCGTTGATCTTCAGGCCGACCTTCAGCGGCTGCGCGGTCACGTCGCCCGTCACGTTCAGCGAGCCCTTGCGGTTCAGCGTCGCCTTCAACTGCACGGGCAGCGGCTTGCTCATGTCGTCGCTGATCTTCTGCACCGACAGTTCCAGCGGCTTGATCGCCAGCTTCACCGGGCGCGGCGTCGACAGGTCGGTGAAGTTCGCGGACGAATCCTTCACGTTCAGCGCATCGATCCGGTAATGCCACGACGGCGCGGCGGCCTCGGCCTTGCGCGCGACCGTGCGCTTCGGCACCGACGCCTGCGCGGGTTCGGCCAGTGCCGCGAGGTCGATCCTGCCGTCCTTCAGGCGCTGCACGTCGAGCGCGAGCCCGCTCGCGTCGACGCTCGCGATCTCCGCGGTGCGCGCGGCCACGTCGACCTTCGCGATCTTCGCGCTCGCGTCGGGCAACACGATCGCGGGCGCCTTCGCGTCGGGCGTCGCGATCTTCAGCGACTTCAGGCTGACCGTGCTGTCGGCGACCTGCGCGGCGAGCGGCGTCTTGCCCCAGTCGGCCTTCGCATTGACGGTGGCGCCGAGCGTGCCGTCGAGCACGCGCGCACGCGTGGCCTCGCCGAGGTACGGCTGCAGCGCCGGCAGCGCGAGTGCGGCGACCGTCAGCTTGCTGTCGGCCTGCTTCTCCGCGAGATTGAACGTGCCTTCGGCCGTCACGTCGCCGCCGCGCGACAGCGACGTCGACAGCGTGTATTTCGCGGGGGTCTTGCCCTGCATCGAGAGGCCGTCGAGCGTCGCGGCGAGCTTCGTGAGCGACAGCGCGGTCGGCGTTGCCGGCACGCGGTCGTCGACGTTGACCGTGCCGCCGTCGATCGCGAAATGGCGGATCGTCAGGTCGAGCGGCGGCGCCGCCTTCGCGACGGCTTCGACCTTTGCGCCGCTGGCGGCGGCTGCCGTAGCGGCGGAAGCGGGCGCGGCGCCCGGCGCCG
>NZ_ASSI01000351.1:0-4787 GCF_000466765.1 Burkholderia sp. AU4i
CAACCAGGCGTGGGCGATCGCGCGCCCACTCGCGCGGCGGCTCGGCGTGCGCGCGGATGCGGCGCTGCTCGCACGCGTCGCCGACACCGCGCCGCAGTCGCGGCTCGACCGGCACGCACGGCGCGACAACGTGATCGCGGCATTCGCGGTGGCGGGCGGCGTCGCCGGCCGCCACGTTGCGCTCGTCGACGACGTGATGACGTCCGGCGCGACGCTCGCGGCCGCCGCGCACGCACTGAAGGCGGCGGGCGCCGCACGCGTGACGAATCTGGTTGCGCTGCGCACCGCCAGGGATTAATTAGATAGAGAGGCCGACCGACCGGACACGGCGGCGGCCGTCACGAACCGGCCGGCCGGGAACGCGCGCGTAGCGCCGCCCCGGCCGGCCCAGCGAAATCGAAACATGTTCAACGTCGTCCTCGTCGCCCCCGAAATCCCGCCGAACACCGGCAACGTGATCCGCCTGTGCGCCAACACGGGCGCGCGCCTGCACCTGATCGAGCCGCTCGGCTTCCCGCTCGACGACGCGCGGATGCGCCGTGCGGGCCTCGACTATCACGAGTATGCGCAGATGCGCGTACACCGCGACTGGGACGCGTTCATCGCGGCGGAAACGCCCGATCCGGCGCGAATGTTCGCGTTCACGACACGCGGCTCGGGCCGCTTCCACGATCATGCGTTCCTGCCGGGCGACTGGTTCGTGTTCGGCTCGGAGACGCGCGGCCTGCCCGCCGAACTGCTCGAGCGCTTCCCGAACGAACAGCGCGTGCGCCTGCCGATGCGGCCGGACAACCGCAGCCTGAACCTGTCGAACACGGTCGCGGTGGTCGTGTTCGAGGCGTGGCGCCAGGCCGGTTTCGAAGGCGGTGCATGACGCAGGGACGGCGCCTCCCACCCCGCGGAAAGCGTCACATCCGCGCGAGCCGCGCGCGGTACAGGTCGTAGATGTCGGGGGAAAAGCACGCGAACACCACGCGAGCGAGGTTCGGCGCCTGCGGCAGCATTTCGGCGACGGTGCCCACGGCGATGTCGACGGCTTCTTCGGCCGGATAACGATAGATTCCGCAGCTGATCGCCGGGAACGCGATCGACGTCGCCGCGACCTCCTCGGCCAGCTCGATCGCGCGGCGGTAGCACGACGCGAGCAGGTCGGCCTCGCCGCGCCCGCCGCCATGCCACACGGGCCCGACCGCATGGATCACGTAACGCGCCGGCAGCCCGTGGCCGCGCGTGAGCCTGGCGTCGCCCGTGTCGCAGCCGCCGAGCGTGCGGCACTCGGCGAGCAGGCCGGGGCCGGCCGCGCGGTGGATCGCGCCGTCGACGCCGCCCCCGCCGAGCAGCGAGCCGTTCGCGGCGTTGACGATCGCGTCGACATCGAGCGTCGTGATGTCGACGACCTGCGCATCGAGCGTGGTGGAATGGATCTGCAGCATGACAACCTCCCGGAACGCCGGAGACTGTTCAAGCGTAGCGCGCTTTGACGCCGCGCGCCCGCGGCGAACACGGCGCCAGGCGGCGCCGGGTCGCGCTACTCAGCGCGCGCGTCGCGCCGCAGCAGGCCGCTGACGGCGTCGCGCGGCGCGATGCCGTCGAACAGCACGCCGCACACGGCTTCGGTGATCGGCATTTCGATCGACTGCGCCCGCGCGATGGCCAGCACGGCCTGCGCACAGCGCACGCCTTCGGCCACGTGGCCGAGCGCGCCGAGGATGTCGTTCAGCGTGCGGCCGGCCGCCAGTTGCAGGCCGACCGTGCGGTTGCGCGACAGGTCGCCCGTCGCGGTGAGGATCAGGTCGCCGAGGCCGGTCAGTCCCGTGAAGGTTTCCGCACGGCCGCCGAGCGCGACGCCGAGCCGCGACATTTCGGCGAGGCCGCGCGTGATCAGCGCGGCACGCGCGTTCAGCCCGAGGCCAAGGCCGTCGGCGATACCGGTCGCGATCGCGAGCACGTTCTTCACCGCGCCGCCGACCTCGACGCCGACCACGTCGTCACCCGTATAGATCCGCATCGCGCCGTGATGGAACGCGGCGAGCGTGCGCTCGCGGCATTCGGCGGACGTGCTCGCCACCGTCAGCGCGACGGGCAGCGACTGCCCGACCTCGCGTGCGAAGCTCGGCCCCGACAGCACGCCGTTGCTGTGCTGTTCGGGCAGCTCGGCCGCGATCACCTGGTGCGGCAGCAGATGCGTATCGGCCTCGAAGCCCTTGCAGACCCAGACGATGTGCGCGGGCACGCAGCCCGCAGCGCGCATCGCATGACACAGCGTGCGCAGCCCGGCCACCGGCGCGGCGATCACGCACAGAGCGTCGTCCGCGGCGCCGTGCGCGAGCGCGGCGCCGAGATCGGCGTCGTAGCGCAACGCGTCAGGCAGCGCGATGCCGTCCAGATAGCGGGAATTTTCGTGCCGGGCCTGCAGCCCGGCGATGAGCGCGGCATCGCGCGCCCACAGAAGCGTATCGTGCCGCGCGGCCAGATGGCCCGCGAGCGCGGTGCCCCAGGCACCGGCGCCGAGAACGGCTACTTTCATACCCAGCACCGGTCCTCCGAGCAAAACGTCAGTTCAGCGTCGTGCCGTTCGGCGCGCCTGCTGCAGCACCGGCCTGCTGCTGAAGCTGCGCGAGACGCTGTTCGTACAGCGCCTGGAAGTTGATTTCCGCCAGGTGGATCGGCGGGAAGCCCGCGCGCGTGATCGCGTCGGCGATGTTCGAACGCAGGTACGGGAACAGGATCGTCGGGCACGCGATGCCGACGAGCGGGTCGAGCTGTTCGTCCGGAATGTTGCGGATGTCGAAAATGCCGGCCTGCTTCGCTTCGATCAGGAACGCGACCTTGTCCTTCACCTTCGCGGTGACGGTGCCCGACACGACGACTTCGAACACGCTTTCCGCGAGGCGGTCGGCCTTCACGTCGACTTCGACTTCAACCGACGGCATGTCCTGCTCGAGGAAGATCGCCGGCGAATTCGGCTGCTCGAGCGACATATCCTTCAGGTAGACGCGCTGGATGTTGAAGAACGGTTGGTTTTCGACGTCGGACATGGTGTTTCCCTAAAAGTGGTGACGGGGCGGCCCGGCTTCGCGCCGGCCGCCACGGATGAATCCTGCGCGCCCAAGCCGCGGCGCGGCCGGCGGCCATTCTGCCCTAATCAGGCCGCTTGCAGAAGCGGAACGAGCCCGCCTTCGCGGTCGAGCTTCGACAGATCGTCGTAGCCGCCGACGTGCGTGTCGCCGATATAGATCTGCGGCACCGTGCGGCGCCCCGTGCGCGACATCATTTCGTCGCGGCGGGCCGGATCGCGGTCGATCAGCACCTTCTCGATCTGCTCGACACCGCGCAGCTTCAGCAGGCGCTCGGCCTGGATGCAATACGGACACACCTGCGTGCTGTACATCAAAACCTTGTTCACTTCGCCACTCCTTGTTTGACGACCGGCATCCCGGCCTGCTGCCAGGCAGCCACGCCGCCCTCGAGCACGTGCACCTCGGCGTAGCCCGCCGCCTCGACCTCGCGCGCCGCCTTCTGCGACTGCTGGCCGTTCTGGCAGACGAGCAGCACCGGCGTGCTCTTGTTCTTCGCGACCTGCGCGATCTTCGCGCCGATCTCGCCCGCCGCGACCTGACGGGCCGACGGCAGGTGGCCGGCCGCGAAGTCGGACGCAGCGCGCACGTCGATCACGACCGCGTTGCGGCGGTTGATGAGTTGCGTCGCCTCTGCGGCCGACAGGCCGCCGCGACCGCGGCGCAGCGCGGGCCAGGCCAGCAGGCCGCCGGATACCACCAGGATCGCGATAAGGGCCAGGTTGGTGTAATCGGTAAAGAACGTCACGGAATTCCGCCGGAAAAAGAGAAATCGGATGAGGACAATCCCGCCATTATAAAATAACCGTCTTGCGCGATGGCGGGCCCCGGTCGGGTCCCGTACGACGCGCCCCGCTTCCCTATCACTACCGACCGCAAGATCCATGTACAAACTCGTTCTCATCCGCCACGGCGAATCGACGTGGAACAAGGAAAACCGCTTCACCGGCTGGGTCGACGTCGACCTGACCGAACAGGGTCGCAACGAGGCCTACCAGGCCGGCGAATTGCTCAAGGAGGCCGGCTACACGTTCGACATCGCGTACACGTCGGTACTCAAGCGCGCGATCCGCACGCTGTGGCACGTGCAGGACCGGATGGACCTGATGTACCTGCCGGTCGTCCACTCGTGGCGCCTGAACGAGCGCCACTACGGCGCGCTGTCGGGCCTGAACAAGGCGGAAACGGCCGCGAAGTTCGGCGACGACCAGGTGCTCGTGTGGCGCCGCAGCTACGACACGCCGCCGCCCGCGCTCGAGCCGACCGACGAACGCGCGCCGTTCAACGACCCGCGCTACGCGAAGGTGCCGCGCGAGCAGTTGCCGCTCACCGAGTGCCTGAAGGACACGGTCGCGCGCGTGCTGCCGCTGTGGAACGAGTCGATCGCCCCGGCAGTCCGCGCCGGCAAGCAGGTGCTGATCGCCGCGCACGGCAACTCGCTGCGCGCGCTGATCAAGTACCTCGACGGCATCTCGGACAGCGACATCGTCGGCCTGAACATCCCGAACGGCGTGCCGCTCGTGTATGAACTCGACGAGAACCTGAAGCCGATCAAGCACTATTACCTCGGCGATCAGGACGCGATCGCGCAGGCGCAGGCCGCCGTCGCGAAGCAGGGCAAGGCGGGCTGACGCCCGTCGGCCGGGCGAGTCGGCCGGGTGAGCCGGCCGGGTGAGCCTGCCGGGCCGGGCGGGCGGCGTCCGGCCCGGC
>NZ_ASSI01000352.1:0-5897 GCF_000466765.1 Burkholderia sp. AU4i
CGGCATCGGCTGCCGTGGCGAAGCCGGTATCCGCCGCACCCGTCGAGGCAGCGCGGCCGCAGGCTACGGCAACGGCTGCGCCAGCGGCGCCGGTTGTGCGTGCGGCGCCGGCACCGGCTGGCGGCGAAGCAGACCAGCCGGCCGAGAAGCCGGTTGCCGTCCCCGCATCCGCGCCGGCCTCGGTTGATGAGCCGGTCATCGAAACGCCGCAGCCGCGCGTGGCCGCTGTACCGCAAGCGGAGCCGGCCAGCGAGAGGCCGACACCCGCCCGCGATGAACCCGAGCCGCCGGCTGCGGTTGTCCAGCGAAGCGACACGCCGGCTGCGCCGGCCGAACCGGTGCCGCGCGCTGCGCTGGCCGAGCCCGCCGCCCGTCCGGCAGCGCGTTCCGGGGGAGCCGCCGCCGCGCTGGACGTGCTGCGCAATGCGGGGATGCGCGTGTCGTCCGACCGCGGTCGCGCAGGCGCCGCCGCGAAACCAGCCGCCCAGCCGGCCGCCGAGAAGCCCGTCGCGCCGCGTCCCGCCGCCGTACAGGTACCGACGCCGCGCGCGGCGGCCCGTGCGCCGCAGGCAGCCGATGCGCGTCAGGCCCCGCCGCCGTGGGAGGACATCCCGCCCGACGAATACGTGCCGCTCAGTGCCGACGAGATGTTTGGCGGCCCGCCTGACGACGGCTTCGTGCCGGTATTCGACAGCGGCCCCGACGATGTGCGCGTGACGCCGAAGCCGGCGGAGGCCCGCCCGTCCACTCCGGTCGACACGCGTCCGCTGCCGCCCGCGATCGCGCTCGATCCAGTCGGCTTCGACGGCGAGTGGCCGGCGCTGGCCGCGCGGCTGCCGCTCAAGGGCGTCGCGTACCAGCTCGCGTTCAACAGCGAGCTGACGGCCGTCGATGCGACTACGTTGAAACTTTCAGTGCCGGTGCCGCAATATGCGGACGCTGCGCAGGTGGCGAAGCTGAAGGCCGCGCTGGCCGATGCGCTCGGCAAGCCGGTCGAGGTGGCCGTCGAGGTCGGGCCCGCCCGGCGTACGGCGGCGGCACTCGATGCGGCTGCGCGCGCGGCGCGCCAGCGTGAGGCCGAGCAGGAGATTCACGGCGATCCGTTCGTCCAGCAGCTCGTGCGCGACTTCGGTGCGCGCATCGTCGAGGGTTCGGTGCGCCCGCTCGCCGACGCGGCGCCGGACGGCCCGCCGCCGACGCTGCATTGAACTGAGCGCCCCGCGACAGGCACAATCACGCCCACACATTGGCCGGCACGCGCCGCGTGCCGGTGTTCACACGATCAAGAAGGAGTATTCCCATGTTGAAAGGCAACCTCGCCGGACTGATGAAGCAAGCGCAGCAAATGCAGGAAAACATGAAGAAGATGCAGGAGCAGCTTGCACTGATCGAAGTCGAAGGGCAGTCGGGCGCCGGCCTCGTCAAGGTGACGATGACGTGCCGCAACGAAGTGCGCCGCGTGTCGATCGACCCGAGCCTGCTCGCGGACGACAAGGACATGCTCGAGGATCTCGTCGCCGCTGCGTTCAACGACGCGGTGCGCAAGGCCGAAGCCACGTCGCAGGAAAAGATGAGCGGCATGACGTCGGGCCTGCCGCTGCCCCCGGGCTTCAAGCTGCCGTTCTGAACGCGGCGTCCGTGCCACTTTTTGCCGCCGTATGAAACAGCCGTCCGCCCTGTCCGCTCTCGTCGAAGCGTTGCGCGTGCTGCCCGGTGTCGGGCCGAAATCCGCCCAGCGCATGGCGGTCCACCTGATGCAGCACGATCGGGAGGGCGCGGAGCGGCTCGGCCGGTCGCTGCTGTTCGCGACCGAGCACCTGCAGCATTGCGAGAAGTGCAATACGTTCACCGAAGCGCAGATCTGCGAGGTCTGCAGCGACGAGGAGCGTGATCCGACGCTGCTGTGCGTCGTCGAGACGCCCGCCGACCAGATCATGCTCGAGCAGACGATGACTTACCGCGGGCTGTATTTCGTGCTGATGGGCCGGCTGAGCCCGCTCGACGGGATCGGCCCGAAGGAAATCCATTTCGACCGCCTCGTGCGGCGCGCGTCCGACGGGGTCGTCAAGGAGGTCGTGCTCGCGACCAACTTCACGAACGAGGGCGAGGCCACCGCGCACTACCTCGGCCAGACGCTGAAGGCGCGCGGGCTCGCGGTCACGCGCCTCGCGCGTGGCGTGCCGGTGGGCGGCGAGCTCGAATATGTCGACGCGGGCACCATCGCCCGCGCGATGCTCGACCGCCGCACGATGTAAGCCGGGCGCCGCCGGTCGGCGGCGCCGTTCCTCATGCCAGGGAGACACATGAGCACCAGCCAGGGCCCGCTCGCGGGCGTCAAAGTGCTCGAATTCGGAACATTGATCGCGGGGCCGTTCGCGTCGCGGCTGTTCGCCGAATTCGGCGCGGAAGTGATCAAGATCGAGGATCCGAACGGCGGCGACCCGCTGCGCAAGTGGCGCAAGCTCCATCCGGAGCAGGGCGGCACGTCGCTGTGGTGGTCCGTGCAGGCGCGCAACAAGAAATCGGTCACGCTCAACCTGAAGGCCGACGCCGGCAAGGCGATCGCGCGGCAACTCGCGCGCCAGGCCGACATCGTGATCGAGAATTTCCGCCCGGGCCTGCTGGAAAAGCTCGGGCTCGGCTACGACGTGCTGTCGGCCGAGAACCCGGGCCTCGTGATGGTGCGCCTGTCCGGCTACGGGCAGACGGGCCCGTACCGCGACCGGCCCGGATTCGGCGCGATCGCCGAATCGATGGGCGGGCTGCGCCACATCACCGGGTATCCCGACCTGCCGCCGCCGCGCATCGGCATCTCCATCGGCGATTCGATCGCCGCGCTGCATGGCGTGATCGGCGCGCTGATGGCATTGCATCACCGCAAGGTCAACGGCGGCGCGGGGCAGGTGGTCGACGTTGCACTGTATGAAGCCGTCTTCAACATGATGGAAAGCGTGGTGCCCGAATACGGCGTGTACGGGATGGTGCGCGAGCGCACCGGCGCGTCGCTGCCGGGTATCGTGCCGTCGAACACGTATGCATGCCGCGACGGCAGCATCGTGATCGGCGGCAACAGCGACCCGATCTTCAAGCGGCTGATGAAGGCGATCGAGCGCGACGACCTCGCCGACGATCCCGCGCTCGCGCAAAACGACGGGCGCGTGCCGCGCACGCAGGAGATCGACGACGCGATTGCCGCATGGCTCGCGCCGCGCACGATCGATGAAGCGCTCGTCGTGCTCAACGCGGCCGACGTGCCTGCCGGACGCATCTACAGCGCCGCCGACATGTTCACCGATCCGCAGTTCGTCGCGCGGCAGATGATCCAGCGCTTCAAGCTGGCCGACGGCACCGACATTCCGTTGCCGAACATCACGCCGAAGCTGTCGGACACGCCGGGCGAAACGCGCTGGCTCGGGCCCGAACTCGGCGAGCATACCGACGAGGTGCTGCGCGGCCTCGGCTACGATGCGCAGGCGATTGCCGCACTGCGCGACGCCGGCGCGATCTGACCGCCCCTGGGCCTGTCGCCTCGCGCCGGGCTCCCCGAAGGGCATGTTCCACAAGCGAGCGCCGTTGGTGCTGGAAAACCCGGGGCGGCGGGGCATTTTCCTGAGCGTGCGGAACGCCGCCGCGCAACGCGGCGGTGCAGCGTGTACGGTTGCCCGCAACCGTCCTTCCGCAGTCGCCGGACTGTCGCTCTCGCGCCATCTTTCCTCGGTTACAATCGCCGGATGCGAATCCTACTCAGCAACGACGACGGCTATCTCGCCCCCGGTCTCGCCGCGCTCAGCGACGCGCTGCAGCCGCTGGCCGAACTCACGGTGATCGCGCCCGAGCAGAACTGCAGCGGCGCGTCGAATTCCCTCACGCTGTCGCGGCCGCTGTCGGTGCAGCGCGCAGCGAGTACGGGTTTCTTCTACGTGAACGGCACGCCGACCGATTCGGTGCACGTCGCGTTGACAGGGATGGCCGACGCCAGGCCGGACCTCGTCGTTTCCGGGATCAACAACGGCCAGAACATGGGCGAAGACACGCTCTATTCGGGGACAGTTGCGGCCGCCACCGAAGGCATCATGTTCGGCGTGCCGGCCATTGCGTTCTCTCTGGTCGACAAGGGCTGGGCCCATCTCGCGGACGCCGCGCGCGTCGCCGCGGAGATCGTCGAGCACTCCCTCGCGCATCCGCTGCCGGGGCAGCCGCTGTTGAACGTCAATATTCCGAACCTGCCTTACGACGAACTGAAAGGCTGGAAAGTCACGCGTCTCGGCAAACGTCATCCGTCGCAGCCGGTGATTCGCCAGATCGACCCGCGCGGCGAACCGATCTACTGGATCGGTGCGGCGGGCGAAGCGCTGGACGCCAGCGAAGGCACCGATTTTCATGCGGTGGCAAACGGTTTCGTATCGATCACGCCGCTGCAGCTGGACCTCACGCATACGCAGATGCTGCCCGCGACGCGCGAATGGGCGCGCGCCGGAGGGCGGGCTTCATGAGCGGCGAGCGCGCGAAGCGGTTTCCGCTCGCGCTCGAAGATCTCAAGCGAGCGCCACGCAAGTCGGAAGGTCGGGCCGGCGAACGCCATGCGGCGGTCACGGCATCGAAGGCCGCCGACAAGCCCGCGGCCGTGCTGAAACCGGTTGCGGTGAAAGCCGCTGCCGCGCGCACGGCCATGCCCGGTTCCCCCGCCGCGAAGCCCGCGACCGCACCGAAGCCGACCGCGCTGAAGCCCGCGATGCCGAAGCCGGCCGCGCCGAGCGTTGCGCCGGCCGGCGCGTTCGCGCTCACGTCGGAACGCGTGCGCGAACGGATGGTCGAACGGCTGCGCGCGAACGGCGTGACCGACGCGCGCGTGCTGGACGCGATGGCCGCGGTGCCGCGCCACCTGTTCGTGGATCCGGGGCTGGCGACGCAGGCCTACGAGGATTCCGCGCTGCCGATCGGCCACCAGCAGACCATTTCAAAGCCGTCGGTTGTCGCGCGCATGATCGAGCTCGCGATGGCCGGCCGCACGCTCGAGCGCGTGCTCGAGATCGGCACGGGCTGCGGCTATCAGGCCGCCGTGCTGAGCCACGTGGCACGCGACGTGTATTCGATTGAACGCATCAAGCCGCTCTACGAGCGCGCGAAGCTGAACCTGCGGCCGCTGCGCGTGCCGAACATCCGTCTGCACTACGGCGACGGGCGTGTCGGCCTGCCGTCCGCGGCCCCGTTCGACGCGATCGTGATCGCGGCGGCGGGGCTCGACGTGCCGCAGGCGCTGCTCGAGCAGCTCGCGATCGGCGGGCGCCTTGTCGCGCCGGTCGGCGCGCAGAGCGGGCAGCACCAGGTGCTCACGCTCGTCGAGCGCGTCGCGCACGCGCAATGGCGGGAGTCACGGCTTGATCGCGTTTTCTTTGTCCCTTTAAAATCCGGAGTAATTTGAAACCGATGAGTATGTTGCGCGCGATGCAAAACAACCGTTCCAGGGAACCGCTCACGCTCGCCCAGCGCGCGATCTGCGTAGCTGCGTTCTCCACGCTACTGGCCGCCTGTGCGACGCGGCTCGACAACGCGCCCGTCGTCGATCGCTCCGGTTCGCTCGGCACGACTGCCGCCGCGCAGCCCGCGGTACCGCTTCCGCCGGCGCCGCCGGGTTACTACCGGGTAAAGCCGGGCGACACGCTGTACCGGATCGCACTCGAAAACGGGCAGAACTATCGCGACATCGCCGCGTGGAACAACCTGGCGAACCCGAATCAGATCGAAGTCGACCAGCTGCTGCGCGTGTCGCCGCAGGCCGGTGCCGCTGTTGCGGGCACGCAGGTCGCCGCGCCGATCGCGGGCGCCGCCGTCGCTACCGCGCCGCTCAGCAGCGGCCCGGCAACGCCGGCTGCCGGTACGTCGTCGGTCGCGACGCC
>NZ_ASSI01000353.1:0-594 GCF_000466765.1 Burkholderia sp. AU4i
ACGTTATGCTGTCGGCCGACCCAGTCCACGCCATCGGAGGCGACATGAAACGGGGGATCCGAGCCATCGCATTCGCGGCTGTCGCGCTGGCGTTGCCGGGAGCGGCGTTCGCGCTGACCGACGGCAGCGCGCAATACGACGACTGCATGCTCAATGCGCTGCGCGAGAGCCGCAACGGTGCGGCGGCCCAGTTGATCCAGCGCTCGTGCGACGCGCTGTACCGCAACAACGCGATGCTGCTGCCGCGCGAGCGGCGCTTTCACGAGTGCGTCGTGCAGTCGCTGCCAGGCGTGCGCGACAACTATGCGATCCAGCAGATCATGTCGATCTGCTCGCGGCGCGGCGAGATGTGAGACGGCGCCGAACGCAGCATCCCGCGGCCCCCGACCGGCCGCGCCAATGAAAAAAGGGCCTGCGCGATGCAGGCCCTTTCGTTCAGCGGTCCGGCCGGTGTGCGGCGTTCAGAACGACGCGACCATCGAGCCCTTGAACTGCTTCTTGATGAATTCGCGCACTTCCGGCGACTGGTACGCCTTGACCAGCTTCTTCACCCACGGCTGGTCCTTGTCCTTCGCGCGCACGGCGATCAGGTTC
>NZ_ASSI01000354.1:0-8361 GCF_000466765.1 Burkholderia sp. AU4i
GGCCCCGCGGCGCGGCGCGCGCGGCGGCGCGGCGGGCACGCCGTCGGGCGTGTCCGGATCGCCAGGCGGCGGCGTGTCGTTCGTATCGTTCGGGTCCTTCGTCATGCGGTTCGTCGATGAAGCGGTACGTTCAGAAAGCGATGCCGAGCGTCAGGTACGGGCGCACGCTGTGGTTGCGCAACCCATACGCGACGTCGACGTTGATCGGGCCGACCGGGCTGCGCCAGCGTGCACCGACGCCCACGCCCGGGTAGAACACGCGCTCGCCCCACGCATCGGTCGCGGTGCCGATGTCGAAGAACGTCGCGGCACCCCAGTCGCGGTTGAACCAGTGCTGGTATTCGGCGGTGCCCGTCATCAGGTACTTGGTCGGCAGGACGGAACCGTCGACGCTGTTGCCGATGCTCTGGTAACCGTAGCCGCGCACCGAGTTCGAGCCGCCCGCGCGGAACAGCAGCGACGCCGGCACGCCGGTCGAGCTGCCGCTCGTGAACACACCGCCGAGCTCCGCGCGGAACACGAACAGGTCGCGCTTGCCGACCGGCAGGTACTGCTGGCCGCGCGCGTAGCCGCGGATGAAGGTCTGGTCGGTCAGCACGCCCTTGACCGCGAAGCCGGCCTCCGCGTGGATCAGGTTGCCCGAACGCGGGAACAGCGGATCGTCGACGTTGCGGCGCGTCCATGCCCATTGCGGCACCAGCGCCCGGCTCGTGGTCGGCCCCGCGCTGTTCTGGTCGAGCCGGTCCTGGTAGTACATCAGCGAATACGAATAATCGATGAACTGGCCCGTGCGCGTGCGCTGCACGCCGACCCGCGCGCTGTAGATGCGCGTATCCGACACGTTGGTGTTCGTGTACGACGCGAGCACGCTGTTGGTCCACCCCTTCTCGCCCGGCGGCATCGACAGCTGGACCTGCCCGTATTGCTGGATCTGGTCGAGCCGGCCCGACACGGTCAGCGGCCACGCGGCGCCGAACGTGTCGAGATACGTGTAGGAGCCCTGCACATGCGGCCCGGTGTCGGTCGCGAAGCCGACGCCGCCGCGGATGTTGTTGTACGGGAACTCGCTGACCTTCACGTGCACGGGCGTGCGCTCGGGCTTCGCCGTATCGTCGCCGACGTCGATCGCGACGCTCGCGTAGTACGGCGTGTTCTGCAACTGCCGCTGCAATTCGGTGATCCGCTGCACGTCGTAGATCTCGCCTTCCGACAGCGGATTGACGTTCGTGACGATCTTCTCCGGATAGCGCCGCACACCGTCGACGTCGACCTTGCCGATCGTGAACGTCGGACCGCTGTCGAACGTGACCGCGAGCGTCGCGCGCTGCGTGCGCGGATCGATGCGCGCCTCCGACGACGCGATCTTCGCGCCGAGATAACGACGCGACTGCAATTGCCTGAGCGCCGCGCCCTTCGCGCCGTCCCAGTCGGACTGCGTGAACGGGTCGCCCGGCTTCAGCGAAAACGCGAAACGGGTCGCGGCTTCCTGCTTCGGGTCCTCGGTGTCGACAGGCCCGTTGAAGGTCAGGTCGACGCTCGACACGACGGTCTGCTTGCCCGGATCGACCGCGATGCGCACGTCGCGCTTGCCGTCGCGCGTGCGCACGTCGGTGCGCACGACCGGCGAGAAATACCCGGCCGTCGCGGTCAGGTCGCGCACCTGCTGCGGGGTGGCCGTCACGAGGAAGTCGAACTGGTCGTCGCTGATGTCGTCGCGCTTCGCGAAGCGCGCGATGTCGAGGTGCGTCTTGAGCAGCTTGCGCACCGAGCGCGGTGCGTCGATGTCGACGTCGTACTTCGCGTGGGCCGGCAGCGCGAAGCACGCGGCCAGGCAACCCGCGAGGGTCGCCCGCGCGGCACGGGCCGCGGCGCCGGCGCGATTGCGTTCCACGCGCGGGCCCGCGTCATGTGCCGGATGTGCTTGCTGGTTCGACTGCCCCGCCAAATATGACCTCGCCCTCGGTTGTCACGGTTTTGTGGAAAACCCTGTATTTGACCACAGCGTGCCGGCGTCAAAGCTTAATGTTTGTAAACCGCCGCGCGAGCGCGCGTGGCCGCGGCGTCATGCCCGGCGGCGCGCTTGCGGCCACCGGCTGCGCGCCAGCCCGCGGATTCGACGCGCGATTGCCGCCGGCCGTTCCCGCGTTGCGGTAAAATCCCGCCATCGTGAATCCGGCGCATCGTGCGCCGCCCGAAACGGAAAATCCAGCCATGCCGTACCAGTCCGATGTCACGCAGTTCCTGAACCAGCTCAAGCAACAGAAGCCGACGCTCGAGGAAGAGCAGCGCAAGGGCCGTTCCCTGCTGTGGGACAAGCAGCCGATCGACCTCGAAGAGCGCGCCGAGCAGCAGGAATCGCGCGTGAAGCAAACGTCGTACGTCTACTACCAGAACTTCTGACGACGTGAGCGCCGCCGACGAGGCCAGCGCCGCCCGCCAGGACGACGCGATCGCCGCGCCCGCGGGCGCCGATTCGACGCCCGACACGGTCGACGGTGTCGCGGCATTCGCTCGCCTGTACGGCGAGCCGCTGTTCAAGCTGCCGCAGGATCTCTACATCCCGCCCGATGCGCTCGAGGTGTTCCTCGAGACCTTCGAAGGCCCGCTCGACCTGCTGCTCTACCTGATCCGCAAGCAGAACTTCAACGTGCTCGACATCCCGATGGCGCAGGTCACCGCGCAATATCTGGGCTACGTCGACCAGATCCGCACGTCGAACCTCGAGCTCGCGGCCGAGTACCTGCTGATGGCCGCGATGCTGATCGAGATCAAGTCGCGGATGCTGCTGCCGGTCAAGAAGGCCGACACCGGCGAGGAAGCCGAGGATCCGCGCGCCGAACTCGTGCGCCGCCTGCTCGAATACGAGCAGATGAAGCTCGCCGCGCAGCGGCTCGACCAGTTGCCGCAGCTCGGCCGCGACTTCCTGCGCGCCGAGGTCTACATCGAGCAGAGCGTCACGCCGCGCTTCCCCGACGTGAATTCGGACGACCTGCGCGCCGCATGGGCCGACGTGCTCAAGCGCGCGAAGCTTGTCCAGCACCACAAGATCTCCCGCGAGGAGCTGTCGGTGCGGGAGCACATGAGCCTGATCCTGCGCCGGCTGCAGAACGCGCGCTTCATGGAATTCGCCGAGCTGTTCGACACGTCGCGCGGCGTGCCGGTCGTCGTCGTGAATTTCATCGCGATGCTCGAACTCGCGCGCGAATCGCTCCTCGAGATCACGCAGGCCGAGCCGTTCGCGCCGATCTACGTGCGTCTCGCGTACCTGCCCGCGTAACCGGCCTGGCGCCCGCGTAACGCCCGCGCCCGCCCTTCCCGCCCTCCCGATTCATTCCGGCACACATGCCGCCTCGCCGCAGCCCGACGCGACTGCGCGGGCCGCTGCCGGCACGCCCTCCTAAAAAGTGAACGACCGTACTTTTTTCGATGCGTTTGGCGGCCAAATCCTCTACAATCCGCCGACGCCCGATGCGCCGCCCGCGCGCCGGCGTTCTCCGCTTCGACCCCGACGCCGCTGCTGCGGCGCCAACGCGCGCATGCGCGAGGAAACCGCTACCCGATCATGAAAGTCATCAGCTCGATCCAGGAATTGCGCGACCAGTTGCGTGGACAGAACCGCACGGCGTTCGTGCCGACGATGGGCAACCTGCACGAAGGGCACCTGTCGCTGATGCGCCTCGCGCGCCAGCACGGCGACCCGGTCGTGGCGAGCATCTTCGTCAACCGGCTGCAATTCGGCCCGAACGAGGATTTCGACAAGTATCCGCGCACGCTCCAGGACGATATCGAGAAGCTGCAGCAGGAAAACGTCTACGTGCTGTTCGCGCCGACCGAACGCGACATGTACCCGGAACCGCAGGAATACCGCGTGCTGCCGCCGGACGATCTCGGCGGGATTCTCGAGGGTGAATTCCGGCCCGGCTTCTTCGCCGGCGTGTGCACGGTCGTCACGAAGCTGATGTCCTGCGTGCAGCCGCGCGTCGCCGTGTTCGGCAAGAAGGATTACCAGCAGCTGATGATCGTGCGCCGGATGTGCCAGCAGCTCGCGCTGCCGGTCGAGATCATCGCGGCCGAAACCGTGCGCGACGAGGACGGCCTCGCGCTGTCGTCGCGCAACCGCTACCTGACGACCGACGAGCGCAAGGAAGCGCCCGAACTCGCGAAAACGCTGCAGCGCGTGCGCGACAGCGTGCTCGGCGGCGAGCGCGACCTCGGCAAGCTCGAGCATCACGCGCGCACGCACCTGGCCGAGCGCGGCTGGCTGCCCGACTACATCGCGATCCGCCGCCGCGCGAACCTGATCGCACCGAGCGCCGCCGAACTCGAAGCCGGCGAGCCGCTCGTCGTGCTCGCGGCCGCGAAGCTCGGCGCGACGCGCCTCATCGACAACCTGGAAATCTGACGGGCCGCCCGCCCGCGCCTCTCACGACGCATCACGGAGACACCATGCAGCGCCACATGCTCAAATCGAAGATCCACCGCGCGGCCGTCACGCACTGCGAGCTGCACTACGAAGGCTCGTGCGCGATCGACGAAGACCTGCTCGAAGCGGCCGGCCTCATCGAAAACGAACGGATCGACATCTGGAACATCAACAACGGCGAGCGTTTCTCGACCTACGCGATCAAGGGCGAGCGCGGCAGCGGGATGATCTCGCTGAACGGCTCGGCCGCGCGTCGCGCGCAGCTCGGCGACCTCGTGATCATCGCCGCATTCGCGATGGTCGATGAAGCCGAGATTCAGGCCGGCTGGAAGCCGAAGCTCGTGTTCATCGACGACGGCAACAAGATCAAGGGCCACCGCGATCACGTGCCGACGCAGAACTGGACCTGACCTGACTGGCCGGCCGCTTGCGGTCGAAGGGTCGAAGGATCGAAGGGCCGGATGCCGTATGCCACGGGATCCGGCCCTTTCTCATTTCATCGCGTACCGGCCCGGCGGTCGCGCGATCAGGACGCCTTGGCGGCCCTCTCCGTCTTCTCGGCCTTCGGCGCGCGGCGTTCGGCCCATTCGACGATCGGCCGCCACTGTTCGAGATCCTTCTCGACCCGGCTCTTCGCGACGTCCCACAGCGTGAGGCCGTGCGCGGCGATCTGCACGTAGTTCTGCGTGTCGCGCACGTAGCCGAGCACCGGCAGGCCGAGCCCTTCGACGAACCGGTGAAGCTGGTCCGACGAGCGCGTGCGCGCATCGACCCGCATTCCGACGATCCCGACCTCGACGCTGCCCTTGCGCACGGCCTTCTCGCCGGCGAGGCGCTCCAGAAACTGCTGCGTGGCCAGAATATCGAACATCGACGGCTGCAGCGGCACGATCACCTTGTCGGCCAGTTGCAGCGCGACGTTGAGCCGGTTGCCGTGCAGCCCGGCCGGCGTATCGATCACCGCATATTCGAGGCCGCGCGGCGGCTTCGTCGGCGCGTCCGGATCGAGTGCCCATGCCTCGATTGCCGGCAGTCCGGCCGGCCGCAGGTCGAGCCACGCATGTGCGGACTGCTGCCGGTCCAGGTCGGCGAGCGCGACCCACGCGCCCTGCGCCGCGAAATAGCCGGCAAGATTGGTGGACAGCGTGCTCTTCCCCACGCCGCCCTTCGGATTCGCCACCACGATCACCGTCATGAATTCCCCCGAAAAAGCCGCGCGGCCCCTGCCGCGGGGCAGGCGCCGCTCGATTGCGGATACAGGGAGCGATGATATCGGCAAACGGGGTGTCACCGAAACGGGTTGCGCCGCGTCGCGTACGCCGGCTTACCCCGCCGACTTACCCACTTACCCCATTACGCACGCTGAACCGCGGCTTCCCGTGCGCCGAGCGCGAATGCGCCGCCGCCCAGCAGCGCCTGCACGGCGAGCGTGACGGCCCAGAACGCCGGGTATTCCCAGCCGCCGTTCGGCGACGCGAAGCTCCAGCCGTTCGGCAGATGCGCGGCGGTCGCGCCGAGCATGAACGGCAGCAGCACCAGCGCGGCGACGCGCACGCGGAAGCCAGCGAGCAGCGCCAGGCCGCCGGCCAGTTCGACGAACGTCGTCAGGTACGCGAGCCAGCCCGGCAGGCCGATCGACGCGAAGAACTGCGCGGTGCCGGGCAGCGTGAAGACGAACACCTTCTGCGCGACGTGCGCGAGGTACAGCACGCCGAGGGCGACGCGCAGCAGGGTCGCGGCGAAATCGTTGAGGCGATTGGGGTTCATGGCGAATTCCTTCGTGAGTGGTGTGAATGGATCGCACTCTATTCGAATCGATTCGACCGATAAACGCGCCAATTCGCTTTAACTCATTCCCCAATGGAATCAATCGAGACGTAAAAAGGGGCATGACCGATCATGCCCCGCGACCTGCTTCAGTCACCGCTCTTGCCTTGTGTGGCGTTGCCGGAACCGGACTGGCCGCCGCCCGGTACGGACGAATCGCACGCATGCGCAACCGCCGACACGCCCAGCAGCGCCGCGAGCAGCATGCCCCACCACCATCGAGCCTTCATCGTCGCACTCCTCCAGGCGGACATCCGCCCTCCTGTGTTGTATGCGATCCGGCGGAAAAAGCGAGCATGGCCCGGCCCGCGTCAACGAAACTCGGCGTACAGCGCGTCGAGATCGAGATGGTCGGCGAACGAGTCGGCCAGCCGCTCGAGCGATGCCTCGCGCAACGCCGGATAGTCGATGCGCTCCGCGCCGTCGAGCCCGGCCCACGCGAGCAGCGCCGCGCATGCGTCGGGCGAGTCGAACAGCCCGTGCACGTAGGTCGCGAGAATCTGGCCATCGGCGGACACCGCGCCGTCCGGGCGTGTGGCGTCGGAGGCGGCGTCGGCTGCCAGCATCAGCGCGGGCGACGCGAGCGCGGGCCCGTGCGTGTCGCCCATGTGGATCTCGTAGCCGCGCACGGCCGCCCCGCCCGGCAGCGCGAGATGCCCGGTCACGTTCTTCAGCGTCTTGTCGCGCCGCAGGGTCGTGTCGAAATCGAGCAGCCCGAGCCCCGGCACGCTGCCGGGCGCCCCTTCGAGGCCGAGCGGATCGTCGAGCGTGCGGCCGAGCATCTGCATCCCGCCGCAGATGCCGATCACCTTGCCGCCGTAGCGCAGATGGCGACGGATCAGCGTGTCCCAACCCGCGTCGCGCAGCCATGCGAGATCGCGCTGCACGCTCTTCGAACCGGGCAGGATCAGGAGGTCGGCATCCGGGACGGGGCCGCTCTTCCAGTACGTGAATTCGACCTGCGGATGCGCGCGCAGCGGGTCGAAATCGGTGTGGTTGCTGATGCGCGGCAGCGCCGGCACGACGACGCGCAGCAGGCCGGCATCGCCGCGTGCGGCGGGGCTGCGCGCCTGTGCGGGCAGCATGTCCTCGGCGTCGAGCAGCAGGCCGTGCAGGTACGGCAGCACGCCGAACACGGGCTTGCCCGTCTGCGCACGCAGCCAGTCGAGCCCCGGTTCGAGCAGCTTGACGTCGCCGCGGAAGCGGTTGATCACGAAGCCGCGCACGCGTGCACGCTCGCTGTCCGACAGGCACGCGAGCGTGCCGACGAGGTGCGCGAACACGCCGCCGCGGTCGATGTCGGCGACGAGCACGACCGGGCAGTCGACGCGTTCGGCAAACCCCATGTTCGCGATGTCGCCTTCGCGCAGGTTGATCTCGGCCGGGCTCCCCGCGCCCTCGACGATCACCGTGTCGTAGCCGGCGCGCAGGCGCGCGTACGACTCGAGCACCGCTTCGAACGCGACCGGCTTGTAGCCGTGATACGCGCGCGCATCGAGGTTCATGCGCGCCTTGCCGTGAATGATCACCTGCGCGCCGCGGTCGCTCGTCGGCTTCAGCAGCACGGGGTTGAAATCCGTATGCGGCGCAACGCCCGCGGCCAGCGCCTGCAGTGCCTGCGCGCGGCCGATTTCGCCGCCGTCGGCCGTCACCGCGCTGTTGAGCGCCATGTTCTGCGGCTTGAACGGCGCAACGCGCGCGCCGCCGCGGCGCGCCAGCCGGCACAGGCCCGCGACCAGCGTGCTCTTGCCCGCGTCGGACGTCGTGCCCTGGATCATCAGCGTGCCGCGCGGCCGCGGCTCGGGTGCATTCATCGTGTAAAGGTCGTCGCGAAGCAAAGGCCGCATTATCCCCCGCGCCGGTGTGCCCGCGCCGTTACAATCACGCGATGATTCCGCACGACCTCACCTTCGTCATCGGCGGCGCACGCTCGGGCAAGAGCGCGCACGCCGAGCGCCTCGCCGCCGACAGCGGCCGCCCCGTCACCTACATCGCCACCGCAACCGCCGCCGATGCCGAATTCGCGCAGCGCATCGCGCACCATCGCGCGCGCCGGCCGGCCGCCTGGGGCTTCGCCGACGCACCCGTCGACCTCGCCGGCACGCTCGCGC
>NZ_ASSI01000355.1:0-1253 GCF_000466765.1 Burkholderia sp. AU4i
ATACGAGATCGTTTCACGTGACTGGAGTTCAGACGTGTGCTCTTCCGATCTTTCGTCCGCATCGAAAACGTCGTGAAGAAATTCGGCGACAGCACGGCCGTCGACAACGTGAACCTGACGATCGCGAAGAACGAGCTGTTCGCGCTGCTCGGCAGCTCCGGCTGCGGCAAGTCGACGCTGCTGCGCATGCTCGCCGGGCTCGAGACGGCCACCTCCGGCAAGATCTTCGTCGACGGCGAGGACCTCGCGTCGCTGCCGCCGTACCGACGCCCGGTCAACATGATGTTCCAGTCGTACGCGCTGTTCCCGCACATGACGGTCGAATCGAACGTCGCGTTCGGCCTGAAGCAGGAAGGCACGCCGAAGAACGAGATCCGGGAACGCGTGGCCGACGCACTCGCGCTCGTGCAGATGAGCAAGTACGCGAAGCGCAAGCCGCATCAGCTCTCCGGCGGCCAGCAGCAGCGCGTCGCGCTCGCGCGCTCGCTGGTCAAGCGCCCGAAGCTGCTGCTGCTCGACGAGCCGATGTCCGCGCTCGACAAGAAGATCCGCCAGAAGACCCAGCTCGAACTCGTGAACATCATCGAGAAGGTCGACGTGACCTGCGTGATGGTCACGCACGACCAGGAAGAAGCGATGACGATGGCGAGCCGCCTCGCGGTGATGAGCGAAGGCAAGATCGTGCAGATCGGCTCGCCCGGCGAAGTCTACGAATATCCGAACAGCCGTTTCTCGGCCGAATTCATCGGCTCGACCAACCTGTTCGAAGGGCGTGTGGTCGAGGACGAACCCGACCACATCTTCGTCGAAAGCGACGACCTCGAGGCACGCATGTACGTGAGCCACGGCGTGACGGGCCCGCTCGGGATGCCGGTCGGCATCTCGGTGCGCCCGGAGCGCGTGCACGTGTCGCGCGAGAAACCGGGTACGAAACACAACTGGGCCCGCGGCGTCGTGACCGACATCGCGTACATGGGCAGCTACTCGCTGTACCACGTGCGCCTGCCGAGCGGCAAGACGGTGGTGTCGAACCTGTCGAGCTCGCACCTGATGAACGACAACGCGCCGGCGTGGAACGACGACGTGTTCGTGTCGTGGTCGCCGGCCAGCGGCGTCGTGCTGACGCAGTGAGGATGCCACGATGAGAACCTCCGCTTCCACTTCGTCCGCGCCGGTGTCTGCCGGCGCCGCGAGCACCGGCGCCGGCCGCGCGCGCCCGGGCCGTTTCTCGATGCTGTCGCGCTTCCTGCCGT
>NZ_ASSI01000356.1:0-816 GCF_000466765.1 Burkholderia sp. AU4i
TTCTGGAACGGCCTCTCATTCAGGTTCCTGAGCAGCGGGCGGATCGCCTCATTGACCGAGTGGACCGACTCAAACCGGTGATGACGCAGGCGCGCCATGATCCAGCGTTCGACGACCTGGACCGCAACCTCTACCTTCGGTTTGTCCTGCGGACGATATACGCGTGCGGGAAGGAATGACGTGCCGTAGTGACGCGCAAAGTCCAGCACGGTGTCGCCGGCGCGAGGTTCATAGCGGTCGGGATCGGCAATCATCGCGCGCGGGTTATCCGGCACGATCAGCTGCGGCACGCCACCATAGAAGGTCAGCGCACGTGCGATGCCGCCCAGCCAGTCCTCCATCGTTTCGGCTGGCGTCGCGCATGCGAACGTGTAACTCGATGCGCCCATGGCTGCCACGAAGATGTGCGCGCGGCGTCCAGTCGTCAGCGGCAGCGTGGGGCCGGCGAAGTCGACAAACAGTTTCTCGCCGGCGCGGTGAATTTGCCGCATCGAGCGCTTCAGGCGTTTCGTGAACGCCTTGTAGTGCCCGCAGAACTGCGTATAGCGGTAGGTCTGCCGGTCCGCGAACTCGGCCTGGTACTCCTCCCATAGCAACGTCAGCGTCATGCCCTTGCGACGCAGCTCCTGGTGGATGCGTCCGTAGTCGGGCTGGGCGTAGCCTGCTGGCCCCGTGGGCTTGCCGAGGAGCCGCCGCTCGAGGTCGCCTTCATCCATATCGCAGGCGCTTGCCCAGTCCAGCCCGGCAGCACCGGCCAGTCCTATGTACTTCGTGACCACGCCCTTGGAGATGCCCAGTGACGCGGCGATCCGGTCG
>NZ_ASSI01000357.1:0-841 GCF_000466765.1 Burkholderia sp. AU4i
GCGCAGACGACGCAGATCCCGATCGCCGCGACAGCCGGGTGGATATGGCTCACATGCTCGACGCATGTTTGTCTCCGCTTCCTGACGCACGGCACCCGACCCAAGCGGCCATCCCCGATCACATGAAGCCATAGCGCTTCGACGCAGCGGAACACGTCACCCCAATGACGCATAGGCAGAACTGGCACGCCCGGGAAATTGACAACCCCGCCAAACCTAATACAATTAGCCGCTTGACTAACTTAAATAGCATCTATCATGGCACGCGCCGGCATCACCCTGGACAAACTCGTCGAAGCCGGCGCACAGCTCGCCGATGAGACCGGCTTCGAGCACCTGACCGGCGCAGCGCTCGCGCGTCACTTCGACGTCAAGCTCGCCAGCCTGTACTCCCATGTCCCGAGTTTCGACGATCTCAAGAGCCGGATCGCACTCTTCGCGCTGCGGGAACTCGCCGATCGCGCAACCGAAGCACTGGCCGGCCGTACCGCCAAGGACGCGCTGACAGCGCTCGCCAACGTCTATCGCGACTACGCGCGCGAGCACCCCGGCCGTTTTGCAGCCGCGCGCCACCCGCTGAGCGTCGAGCGCGCCACTGAAAGCGCCGGCGGCCGGCTCGTGAGGATGACCTCGGCCGTGCTGCGCAGCTACGACATGCCGGAAGCCGAGCAGCCGCATGCGATCCGCCTGCTCGGCGGCTTTTTCATGGGCTACGTCACACTCGAAAGCGCCGGCGGGTTCTCGCACAGTGCACCGGCTTCCGACGCGTCGTGGTTGCGCAGTCTCGATGCGCTGGACGTGATGCTGCGTCACTGGCCTTGCGCCGCATGACTCGCCCAAC
>NZ_ASSI01000358.1:0-651 GCF_000466765.1 Burkholderia sp. AU4i
TCGTCAACTATCGTGCGCACGAGGCGCGCGGCGTCACCGTGCTCGAATCCGCCGACGGCGTGTTCCTGCGCGACGCCGCGGGCCACACGCTGCTCGATGCGTTCTCGGGCCTGTGGTGCGTCAACGTCGGCTACGGCCGCGACAGCATCGTGAAGGCCGCCGCCAGCCAGTTGGCGAAACTGCCCTACGCGACCGGTTATTTCCACTTCGGCTCGCAGCCCGCGATCGAACTGGCCGAACGGCTTGCCGCGCTCGCGCCGCCGTCGCTGAACCGCGTGTACTTCACGCTCGGCGGCTCGGACGCGATCGATTCCGCGGTGCGCTTCATCACGCACTATTTCAACGCGACAGGCCGCCCGTCGAAGAAGCAGATGATCGCGCTGGAACGCGGCTATCACGGCTCGTCGTCGATCGGCGCGGGCCTGACCGCGCTGCCCGCGTTCCACCGCCATTTCGACCTGCCGCGCGCGGACCAGCACCACATCCCGTCGCCCTACCCGTACCGCCATCCGCTCGGCGGCGATCCGCAGGCGCTGATCGCCGCGTCGGTGGCCGCGCTGGAAGCCAAGGTTGCCGAACTCGGCGCCGACAACGTCGCCGCATTCTTCTGCGAACCCGTGCAGGGTTCCGGCGGCGTGATCGTGCCGCCGG
>NZ_ASSI01000359.1:0-6564 GCF_000466765.1 Burkholderia sp. AU4i
GGCGAAGGGGGCGAGGCCGGGCGGCGCACCGGCGGTCTAGCCCGGCGGCTCCACCGCGACGACCGCACTGGCCGGCTGCGAATTGACGGCCGCCCGCACCGTGACCTTGCCGCCGAGCGCGACGCCGGCCGGCAGCGGCACGCTCCACTGGCCGGTTCGGCCCGCGAGCGCGTAACCGAGCAGCCCGCGCGTGAGCGGGTACGCGCGCCCGTCGCCGGTCACGAGTTCGACCGACGCGAGCTGCGCGCGCCGCGTGCCGCCGTTGTGCACGCGCAGCACCCAGCCGGCGTTGCTGCGCAGGAGCGCCCAGTCGAGCTGCGGCGCGCCGTTGGTGGCCGGCTCGACGAACACCGGAATCGAATAGCGCAGCCGGATCGACACGCCGTTGGCCGGTGCCTCGCCGGGCTGCGGCAACTCGTCGATCAGCAGCCGGTAGGTCTGCTCGGTACCGGCTGGCGTACGCGAAGCGCGCACGACGCGGATCAGCTGCTCGGCCTGCTTGCCGACCTCGATCAGCGGCGGGCTGGCGAGCAGATCCTGGGTGGGCGTCAATGCATCCTCGCCATTGGCCTGATCCCAGCGGAACACGCGCACCTGCCCGTACACCGGGCGCTCGCCCGGATTGCGGAGCGTGATGCCGGTGGCCGTGTCGTCGGCGCCGAATTCGATCGTGACGGGGGAAATCTGCAGCGACGCGGCGTGCGCGGCGCCGGCCGCGCACAGCAGCGCGGCGAGCGTTCGACGTAATGCGGACATGGGAAGCAGCGCCGGTCAGAAGTAGGCGGTTGCGGTGATGGTCGTCTGATAAGTGTCCGGCTTCGGCGTGGCTTGCGTGGGCACCTGGCCGTAGACGGTGAAGGACTGTGCGGACCCCGTGCCGGTGCCGGCCACGGTGTCCGTGCCTTGCGTGTTGCCCCAGATCGTCGTCCGTCCGGCGTCCTGGTAGAGCTGGAAGCCGACCGTTGTCGTCGTGTTGCCGGTCGCCGTGCCGGCCATCAGCCGGCTCGCGACGGTCGACCCCGTGACCAGGCCCGCGTCGAGACCGACGTTGTACGGCGTCGTATTGGTGCAGGTGACGCTCAAGGTCGTCTGCTGGTTGATCGCGGCGGACAACACGCCGTTCGTGCCGAAGGCCAGCGGGTTCGCCGTGATCGTGCAGTTCGGTTGCAGCGTGAGCGTGACGTTGAAGGTGGCGGTCGACGTGCCGTTCGAATAGATGGCGGCGTCTGCGGCGGGCGTCGAAAGGCCGACTGACAGCGCGAGCGACAATGTGGTAAATACGATGGCGACTTTCACGCAGATCCCTCATCGATCGAATTTTCGTTGGATTTATGCCGCGTTTCGCAGGCCACGGTATCGCAGATGCTGATACGAACCGGCAATTCTTTCAATATTAAAATCGAGCCTGTTTCATTTTGTTACATCTGGATTGGGTGTTGAGTAAATAAAGTCGGAAAGCATTGCGATTTGTGATTTCAATGCGCGAATTGAATGAGATATTTTCCTGCGATGTAGCAAGTACTTCATGAATCATGCCGGATTCGGCCGTGATTCTTGCCTGAGCGGGCGGGGTGAATCAGCCTGTACGGAATGGTTGATTAATGAATCTGGCGGAATTGAGAGGATGAAAAATGAATCATTCAAGGGGATTGGGTTGATTCCGGCAATTCGCGAGAGAATTTTATTCTTGTCGAAACGGGATTCGCGGATATTCCGGATATTCGGGCTTGAAGATCGAATGAAGTGGAATTGACGGTTGAAAACGAACGCGGCCGCATCGAGCGGCCGCGAACGTGTTCCGGTGCGGGGGGTGATCCGGCATTCGTCGCCGTTGGACGGCGTGTCGCGATTACGAATTCGCGGCGGCCGGTGCGCGGCGCTGTTGCGCGATCTGCAGGAAGACGAGCGCGAGGCCGGCCGCGGCGATCAGCCCGCCGACGAGCGGCACGGCCGCATACCCGAAGCCCGCCGAGATCGCCGCGCCGCCGGCGGCCGCACCGAGTGCGTTGCCGAGGTTGAACGCGCCGATGTTGACGGCCGACGCAAGGCCCGGCGCCTCGTGGGCCGCCCGCATCACGCGCATCTGCAGCGGCGGCACGACCGCGAACGTCGCGATGCCCCACACGAGCAGCGTGCCGGCGGCGCCGGCATGCGTGCTGGCGAGCACCGGGAACGCGACCATCGTTGCGATCAGCAGCAGCAGGAAACCGATCAGCGTGCCGTCGAGCGAGCGGTCGGCCAGACGCCCGCCCGCGATGTTGCCGATCGAGAAGCCGACGCCGATCAGCACCAGCATCGCGGTCACGAAGCCGGGCGTGGCGCCGGTGAGGTGTTCGAGCGTCGGTGCGACATACGTGTAGAGCGTGAACATCGCGCCGGCGCCGAGCACGGTCGTCCCGAGCGCGCCGAGCACGACGGGGCGCGTCAGCACCGAGAGTTCGGCGCGCAGGTCGGGCATCTTGCCGGCTTCGCCCTTCGGCAGCGCGGCGAACAGCCCCGCGATCGCCACCAGGCCGAGGCCCGCGGTCGCCGCGAACGACATGCGCCAGCCGATGATCTGGCCGAGCCAGGTCGCGGCCGGCACGCCGCCGACGTTCGCGATCGTGAGACCCATGAACATCGTCGCGACCGCGCTGGCCTGCTTTTCGCGCGGCACGAGGCTGGCCGCGACCACCGAGCCGAGCCCGAAGAAGGCGCCGTGGTTGAGGCTCGTCACGAGGCGGGCGAGCAGCAGCGTCGTGTAGCCAGGCGCGAGTGCCGACAGCAGGTTGCCGATCGTGAAGATCGACATCAGCGCGATCAGCGCCGAGCGGCGCGACCAGCGCGCGAGCAGCAGCGTCATCAGCGGCGCGCCGACCATCACGCCGATCGCGTAAGCGCTGATCAGCATGCCGGCTTGCGGAATCGACACGTGCACGCCGTCGGCGATCACCGGCAGCAGGCCCATCGGCGAGAACTCGGTTGTACCGATGCCGAACGCACCGGCGGCGAGTGCCAGCAGCGGCAGCGCGGCGCCGCCGCCCGGGCGGGAAGGAGAGGAAGTCGTGGGGTTCACGCGATGTGCTCCTGTAATCGGGAAACAACGGCACGGGGCCATTGAGGACAGTGCGAAGTGTGCCTGCTTCACTTTTGCGGAAAAAGCCGTATCCGGACGAAATTATCTTGATTTCATTTCAACAATGCAGCGTGCAGCGAAACCGGCAGGCGGCGCGAGCGAACGAGTGGGGGGCTTTTCACGAAGGCTTTTTGTAAAGATTGGCGGGTGACTCTCGACCGGCAGAGCGCGATCCATGAGCGGTTCGACGCGGACAGATACCCGTTTTGCCCTTTTTCGCCCGGTGGCCCGGAAGCCGTCCGCCGCCCGTCCGGCGGCGCGGATCCGGCGGGCCGGCGAGGTGGCTGCCGTCGCCCGGCGCGAGCGTCGCGTCACCTCCGGAAACCCTTGGCAGACAAGGCGTGCAGGCAAAAAAAGCCCCGGCCACAGGGGGACCGTGACCGGGGCAGAAACGCATCCTCTCTTTGGCACGAGGGTTGGATGCGCGCGAAGTATATTTCGACGCGTGACAATTCGAACCGGCGTTAAACGGCCGTTTTGGGTGTCAATTTAAAAACACCGGCGCTGCGGCGTCTCCCGTCGGCGTTTTGAAAGATGTTTAGCGCAAGGGATGCGGGTGATTAGTACGTCAGGCCAGTCGAACCGGCGTTTTGACGGAGAGGCATCCGGTCGTGGATCGACGGGGCGAATTCGGCTGCCCGGATCGTAGGGCGGACGCGTCTTCGGTCGAACCGCGCCCGGTCAGTTCGCTTCGCCGGCCGCATCGCGCACGGCCGCCAGAAACCGCGCGACGACGGGCGACGGCGGCACGGCGGCGCCGTCGAACACGAACTCGATGTCGAAGCGGCTCGCGAGTTCGTCTAGCGCGACGAGCCTGACCGTGTGCGGGCAGGTCGGCGACGCGCTTTCCGGCACGAACGCACAGCCCATTCCGGCCGCCACGAGGCCGATCAGCGTCGGGATGTCGCTGCCGACCTGCGCGATGCGCGGTGTGAAACCGGCCTGCCGGCACTGCGCCATCAGGAACCGGTGATGCGCGGCGGAGCGCTGCGCGTCGAACCATACGAACGGCTCGTTCGCAACGTCGGCCAGCGTGCGCGGCGCGGTGAAGCGTCCGCCCGGCGGCGCGGGCATCGCGAGCACGAAGCGGTCGCTCAGCAACCGTACGCCGGACAGGTGCGGCGCCTCGTCGCGACGCCACGCCATGATGCCGCCGTCGACCTGGCCGCGCACCAGCGCGTTCGCCTGTTCGGCCGACAGCATCGGCGCGATCGACAGCTTGACGTCGGGGCAGGCATCGCGAAACGCCCTGAGGACGTTCGCGACGACAGGCAACGGCAGGCAGTTCGGCAACGCGCCGAGCCGTAGTTCGCCCAGCTGGCCGGCCGCGCTGCGCAGCGCGCGCTCACGGCTGTCCTGCAAGGTCGCGAGCAGGCCGGTCGCGTCCTGCAGGAAGCTCGTGCCGGCCGCCGTGAGCGTGACGCCCGTTGTGCGGCGGATCAGCAGCGGCGTGCCGATCGCGTCCTCGAGTTCGCGGATCTGCCGCGACAGCGCGGGCTGGACGATGCCGGCCGCACGGGCGCCCGCCATCACGCTGCCGGCTTGTGCGACGGCGACGAAGTAGCGCAGGTGACGCAATTCGATCTGGCGCATGCGGTATCCGTTCCGGTTCGTTGATATACCTGTTAAGCATAGCAAGCGCCATGCAATGGTATTGGAAAGCATGGAGAGCCTGCCGTACGATGGCCGTCATCGCCGCTCGCCCTCGCGCGTCGCGTGCGCTTATTCCGCGAGTTTCTTCCGTTCGCCTCTATTCCCATTGGTTCCGTCCCCATGCCGCTTCATATCCCGACCCCCTATATCCGCTCGCAAATCGCGTCCCGCCGGCTCGGCAGGACCATCCGGCTGAAGCTCGATGCGCTGCAGCCGTCGGGCTCGTTCAAGCTGCGCGGCATCGGTGCCGTCTGCGAAGCGCGGCACGCGGCCGGCGCGCGGCGGTTCGTGTCGTCGTCGGGCGGCAACGCGGGCATCGCGGTCGCTTATTGCGGCCGCGCACTCGGCGTGCCGGTACGCGTCGTCGTGCCGGAAAGCGCGTCGGCCCGCGCCCGCGAGCTGATCCGTGTCGAGGGCGCGGAACTGATCGTGCACGGCCCGAGCTGGGCCGAGGCGAACGCGTTCGCGCAGTCGACGCTCGGCGAGCACGATGCGTTCGTGCACCCGTTCGACGACCGTGTGCTGTGGCAGGGCCACGCGACGATGATCGACGAGATGGCGGCGGCCGGCCCGAAGCCCGACGCGGTCGTGCTCGCGGTCGGTGGCGGCGGGCTGCTGTGCGGTGTGCTCGAAGGGCTGGCGCGCAACGGCTGGCACGACGTGCCGGTGGTCGCGGCCGAAACGGAAGGTGCCGACTGCTATGCGCGCTCGCTCGCGCAGGGGCGCCCGGTCGAATTGCCGGCGATCACGAGCATCGCGACGTCGCTTGGCGCGAAGCGGCCGTGCGACGCGGCGGTCGAATGGGCGACGCGGCACGAGATTCATCCGGTCGTCGTGTCCGACGCCGACGCGGTGGCCGCGTCGCTGCGCTTCGTCGACGAACACCGGATCGTCGTCGAGCCCGCCTGCGGTGCCGCACTGGCTGCGCTCGAGCGGCCGGTGCCCGTGCTCGCGTCGGCGAAGGATATCGCCGTGATCGTCTGCGGCGGCGTGACGGCGACCGTCGAGCAGTTGCAGACGCTGCGCGCGACGTTGCGGTAGGTAACGCGGCCGTCGATCGCGGCGATCGCGCGCATTGGCGCGTATTCCCGCTGCGAAGCGTCGGCGCCATGCCGGCTACGCAACGGACAGGCAGCCGACAGCGTGGAAATTCATGCGAGGAACGACGGGGAAGGGTGCGTATCGTCGCGCGGCGCCGGTTACGGCCGGGCGCGGCGATACGGGGGGCCGGTCAGTTTGCGGCCGGTGCGCTTGCGCCGGACGGGGCGGACGAGGCGACAGGATTGGCCGCGGCAGGCGCGGGTGCCGAGCTCGAGGGCGCCGATGCCGGTACGGCGGCCGATGCGGCGGACACGGGCGCAGGCGCGGCCGGTGCCGGTGTCGGCGTCGCAGCGGCGGGTGGGGAAACGGGGGGCGCCGAGGCCGCTGTGGCGGGTGTCGATGCCGGACTGGAAGCGGAAACAGGCGTGGAAGCGTGCGCGGGCGCCGATGCCGGTGTGGATGCCGCCCCGGACGCTGTTGCAGGTGCCATCGCCGGTGCGGGCGTCGACGCGGCGGTTGGAGCCGGTGCCGCACCCGCAGCCGGAACCGAAGCCGGAGCCGATACCGAAGCCGAAGCCGAAGCTGGTACCGAAGCCGAAGCCGGTACCGCACCCGAACCCGACGCGGCCACCGACGCCGCCACCGGCGCGGCAGCACGCATCGCCGCCGGCGCGACCACGGCCGACGCCGCGGCCGGCACGGCATGCGCGCCCGATTCGGGGGCGACGGCCGGCAGCGAAAGCGGCACCGGCGCC
>NZ_ASSI01000360.1:0-5754 GCF_000466765.1 Burkholderia sp. AU4i
GTTGCGCGGCGACGCGCCGCGCGAGATCGAACGCGTCGTGCACGACACGGGTGCGCAAGCGGTGTACTGGAACCGTCGTTATGCGCAACCGCAGCGCGACGCCGATGCGGCGCTGAAGGCGTCGCTCAAGGCGCGCGGCGTCACGGTCGAGAGCAGCAACGGCAGCCTGTTGAACGAGCCGTGGGAGGTGCTGACGGGCAGCGGCGGGCCGTACCAGGTGTTCACCGCGTACTGGCGAGCGGCACGCCGCGATCGCGCGGTGGCCGCGCCGCTGCCCGAGCCGGAACGGATCGGGTTTCATCGCTGGCCGAAGGCCCTGAGCGACCGCGCGCTGGCGCTCGATGCGCTGACGTTGCGTCCGTCGGCGCCGGATTGGGCCGGCGGCCTGCGCGACGCGTGGCCCGCGCCCGACGAAGGCGGCGCGCACGCGCAGCTCGACGCGTTTCTGACGACGTCGCTCGCCGATTACGCGGATGCGCGCGACCGTCCCGACCGGCCCGCGACGAGCCGGCTGTCGCCGTTCCTGCGCTTCGGCAACGTGTCGCCGCGACAGGTGTGGCACGCGGTGCAGGGCGCCGCGCAGGCCGGCGGCGCGGCATGCGCGGCGGGCGCCGACAAGTTCCTGAGCGAACTCGGCTGGCGTGAATTCAGCTACACGCTGCTGTACCACTTTCCGGCACTCGCGACCGACAATTTCCGCGCGCAGTTCGATGCGATGCCGTGGCGCGACGATCCCGCCGCGCTGCGCGCGTGGCAGCGCGGGCTGACCGGCTATCCGCTCGTCGATGCGGGCCTGCGCGAGCTGTGGACGACCGGCTGGATGCACAACCGCGTGCGGATGGTCGTCGCGTCGTTCCTGATCAAGCATTTGCTGATCGACTGGCGCGCGGGCGAAGCGTGGTTCTGGGACACGCTGGTCGACGCCGATCCCGCGAACAACGCGGCGAGCTGGCAGTGGGTGGCCGGCTGCGGTGCCGACGCCGCGCCGTATTTCCGCATCTTCAATCCGGTCGCGCAGGGGCGGAAGTTCGACCCGGACGGCGCGTACGTGCGGCGCTGGGTGCCCGAGCTGACCGGCCTCGACGCCGCATCGATCCACGCGCCGTGGGAGGCCTCGCCGCTGGAGCTCGAAGCGGCCGGCGTGCGGCTCGGCGTCGACTACCCGGAGCCGCTCGTCGAGCATGCGGCGGCGCGTGCCCGCGCGCTCGATGCACTGGCCGCATTGCCGAAGCGCCGCTGACCGCCCGCCCCGGGTTGCCGCGTCAATTGCAGAACGCGACGTGTTCGAGCAGCGCGTACGCGACGCCCGAATCGAAGTAGGCCGCGCCGCACCACGCGACGAACGCGAGCGTGCCGGCGGCCAGTGCCGCGCGGATCATGCCCACGCCGCGTTGCCCGCTGCCGGACGCGCGACGCGCGCGTCGTTGATCGGCAGGTGCAGCAGCGCCGCGAGTACGCCGAGCGCGATCGAGCCGATCCACAGCGGCATGTACGAATGCGTCGCGTCGTACACGAGCGCACCGAGCCAGACACCGAAGAAGCTGCCGAGCTGGTGCCCGAAGAACACGAAGCCGAACAGCGTCGCGATGTAGCGCACGCCGAACACCTGCGAGATCACGCCGTTCGTCAGCGGCACGGTGCCGAGCCACGTGAACCCCATGACGGCCGCGAACACGTAGACGCTCGCGGGCGACAGCGGCGCGGCGACGAACACGGCCATCGTGAGCGCACGCACGAGGTACAGCACCGACAGCACGTACTTGCGTCGCAGCAGCCCGCCGAGATGGCCGCACGCATAGGTGCCGGCCACGTTGGTCAGCGCGATCAGCGCGAGCGCGACGCTCGCGTGGCGCGCCGGCAGCCCGTGATCCAGCAGGTACGCGGGAAGATGCGTCGCGACGAAGGCGAGCTGGAAGCCGCACGCGAAGAAACCCGCGTTCAGCAGCCAGAAGCCGCGATGCGCGAATGCCTCGCGCACGGCTTCGCCGATCGACTGGTCGGGGCCGGCGGCGCCGGCAACCTGCGCGGGCCGGTCGCGCAGCAGCACGGCGAGCGGCGCGAGCACCACCGCGACGAGCGCCAGTGCGATGAACGCATGCCGCCAGCCGATGCCGCCGATCAGCTCCTGCGCGACGGGCACCATGCAGAACTGGCCGAGCCCGCCGATCGCGCCTGCGACGCCGAGCGCCCAGCCGCGCCGGTCGGGTGGGAACAGGCGGCTCAGCGCGCCGTAGATCGATGCGAACGCCGAGCCCGACAGCGCGATGCCGATTACGAGCCCGGCACCGACCGTGAACATGCCGGTCGTCGCCGCATGCGCCATCGTGACGAGCCCGGCCGCATAGAGCAGCATCCCGGCGACGATCACGCGCAGCGACCCGAAACGATCGGCGACCATGCCCGTGAACGGCTGCGCGACGCCCCAGATCAGGTTCTGCAGCGCCAGCGCGAACCCGAATGTTTCGCGCGACCAGCCGTGATCGAGCGACACCGGCGCGAGGAACAGGCCCTGCACGTGGCGGATGCCGAGCGCGGCGCCCATGATCAGGCCGCCGGCCAGTACGGGCAGCCAGCGGCGGCGGACTTCGTGCTCGATCGGGGTCATGCGTGTCTCCGGAAGGGGGCGCGGCAAAACGGCCGCGCTCGATCCGATTAGACGAGCGGGCCCGTCGACGCTCAAGCGATCATTCGGTCAGGTTGGCATGCGTGTGGGGAATGCGACGAAGGGCGCGGGGGATCGGGCGGGCCCGGCCTGGGCCGGCGGCATTCGCCGAACCGGCTCCGGCTCCGGCTTCGGCTTCGGCCTATGCCGACGCCGTATCGTGCGCACGCATTGCGATATCGCATTCGGCTGCTTCGGCGAGCATCCAGTCGCGGACCTCGGCGACTTCGCGGCGCGGTGCCGGATCGTGCTGGAACAGCCAGTAGCCGTACGCTTCCGACAGCGCCTGCGTGTGCGGCCCGAGCACCGCGAGCCGCCCGTCCGCGAGCATCGGCGCGACGAGCGCGAGCCGCCCGAGCGCGACGCCCTGGCCCGCGATCGCGGCCTGGATCACCTGGTCGTACTGGTTGAAGCGCAGCACGCCTTTCGGGCGCGCGTCGCCGAGCCCTGCCGCGAGCAGGTGCGTGCGCCATTGCAGTTGCGGCTGCGGCGGGCCGTCGAATTCGAGCAGAACGTGGTCGGCGATCGCGGGCGCGTTCGTGACGGGCCGTGCGGCGAGCGCGGGATGGGCGACCGGCACGACGATCTCGTCGAACAGGTGCAGCGCGCCGGCTGGCGCGCGCTCGCGCGGGCAATAGCGGACGCCGAGGTCGATGCCTTCGGCGCGCAAATCGAGTACCTTGTCGTTCGCGGCGACGCGCAGGTCGATCTCCGGCAGGCGCGCCTGCAGCCGCCCGAGCCGCGGCAGCAACCACAGCGCGGTGACGCCGATGCTCGCGGTGATCGTGACGGGCTGGCGCTCGCGTGCGGCGGCGAGCGACGCGACGGTGTCCTGCAGGCTGTGCAGGGCCGCATCGGCGACACGAAACAGCCGCTCGCCTTCCGGCGTGAACGCGATTTTCCGGTAGCCGCGCTGCAGCAGCGCGACGCCGAGATGCGCTTCGAGCGCGTGCACCTGGCGGCTGACCGCCGATTGCGTGACGCACAGATCCTGCGCGGCGAGCGTGATGCTCATGCGGCGGCCGACGGCGACGAAACCGCGGACGAGGTCGAGCGACGGGAGGCGGACGAGTGGCGTTGACATGCGCGTGACTCATGCGAACGGAGCAGCAAGATTGGTTGAGAACGCGGGGCGCGTCAAGTTCAATGGAGGCTGGCGCGGGGAGTGCGGGGGCTGACCGTGAGGCATGGGGTTTGGGTAAGCGCTGAAGTGCTAACTCGGGTGACCGCGAAGCATGGGATTCGGGTTAGCGCTAAAGCGCCAACCCGGACCGACCGCGAAGCATGGGGTCCGAGTAAGCGCTAAAGCGCTAACTCGGACCGACAGGAGACTCGATGACGATTTCGAACGAAAGCAGCGGGACGACGCAGGGCAGCCGTGCGGCAGGCGCATTGCCGCCCGAGCCCGTGACGCTGCGTGCGGCCGACGGCTATGAATTGCGCGGCCATGTGTGGCGCCATCGCGGCGGCAGCGCCGCGCGGCCCGTGACGGTCATCAATTGCGCGACATCGGTGCGTTGCGACTACTACTTTCGTTTCGCGGCCTGGTTGTTTTCACAGGGGCGCGACGTGCTCGTCTACGACTATCGCGGCATCGGCGGGTCGCGCCCGGCGCAGCTCGCGAAGCTGCGCGCGAACTGGCTCGACTGGGGGCGGCTCGATTGCGACGCCGCGCTGCAGTACGCGCGCGACGCGTTTCCGGGCCAGCCGATCGACGTGGTCGCGCACAGCATCGGCGGCTTCGCGCTCGGGCTCGCGGCATCGAACGCTCACGTGCGGCACGCGGTGACGGTCGGCGCGCAGTACGCGTACTGGCGCGATTACCTGCCGGCCGAACGGCGGCGCATGTGGTGGAAGTGGCACGTTGCGATGCCGCTGCTCGCGGCCGTGTTCGGCTACGTGCCCGCGAAGCGGCTCGGCTGGATGGAGGACACGCCGCGCGGCGTCGCGTTGTCGTGGGTGCGCTCGCAGGCGCGCTTCGAGGATGGTTATACGCGCGGCCTGCTCGCCGAACCCGCCGCAAGCCGCGCCGCGTTGCCCACCCGCTTCGCGGGACTGTCGGCGCCGATGCTCGCGATCGGCCTCGACGACGACGGGTTCGGCACGGTCGAGGCGATCGAGCGGCTGGTCGGCTACTACACGGGCAGCGACGTCACGCATCTGCGGATCGCGCCGGCCGACATCGGTGTCGATGCGATCGGCCATTTCGCGTTTTTCCACAGCCGCTTCACCGACACGCTGTGGCCGCTCGCGTTGTACTGGCTGCAGCACGGCGTGCTGCCGGCCGATGCGCCGGGCCACGTGCATGCGCTTCACCCGGCGTCGCGCGGGCGAGGGACGGGCAGCGGCGTGCCGGGCGTCGCCGCGAACGGGTGAGGCGCGGCGGCTGCCCGGTGCGTCGCGGGCATGGCGTGCTGCCGTGCGCGGCCTTCGCATGCGGCTCATGAAGCCGCTCCGATTCGATGTAGCCGCGGCGAGTCGCACACGGGCCGGTTCATACGCCGGCGCGATCGATTAACATCGGGCGTTTCCTTTCACGGCACAGGCTGCTGCGCACCGATGTCCATTCCGTCCGATTCCGCCTCTCCGGCCGACACCGCCCGCGCATGGCGCGTGCACGCGCTCGATGTGCCGCCCGCCGCTGCACGCGCGGGTGTGCGGGTCGCGCGTATCGATTTCGACTGGAGCGTGCCGCTCGCGTCGCCGGCCTATGCGGCGCTGAGCGATGACGAGCGCGCGCGTGCCGCGCGCTTCATGCGTCACGAGGATGCGGTACGCAGTGCCGCGACGCGTGCCGCGCTGCGCGACGTGCTCGGCGCGGCCCTCGGTGTCGCGCCGCATGCGGTCGCGATCGTCGTCGACGCATCGGGGCGGCCGTCGCCGGCCCCCGCGCATCGGACGTCACTCGATTTCAACGTGTCGCATGCGGGCGATCATGCCTTGCTCGCGTGGGCGCCCGCGGGCCGCGTCGGTGTCGATATCGAGTGCTGCGACCGCGCGGCCGACTGGCGTGCGCTGACACGCGAAGTCTGCGCGCCCGCCGAGGCTGCGTGGCTCGACAGCGTGTCGCCCGCCGCGCGCGCGGCGGCGTT
>NZ_ASSI01000361.1:0-2752 GCF_000466765.1 Burkholderia sp. AU4i
CCGCAGGGGGGCCTGACGGGGCTCGCGCGCGGCGCGGTCGCGCTCGGCGGCGAGGTCGTGCTGTCGATGGAACGCTTCGCGGGCGTCGACGCGCTCGACGCGGCGGCCGGCACGATGACCGTGCGCGCCGGGACGCCGCTGCAGACGGTGCAGGAAGCCGCGGAAGCGGCGGGTTTCACGTTCGGTGTCGATCTCGGCGCACGCGGCTCGTGCCAGATCGGCGGGATGCTCGCGACCAACGCGGGCGGCACGCGCGCGATCCGTTACGGGATGATGCGCGAGCAGGTGCTCGGGCTCGAGGCCGTGCTCGCGGACGGCACGGTCGTGTCGTCGATGAACCGGATGCTGAAGAACAACGCGGGCTACGACCTGAAGCAGCTGTTCATCGGCAGTGAGGGGACGCTCGGCGTCGTCACGCGTGCGGTGCTGCGGCTGCATCCGTTGCTCGCCGCGCCGGCCACGGCGCTCTGCCGCGTGCGCGACTACGACGCGGTCATCGCGCTGTGGAATCGCGTGCGCACGCTGCCGGAGGTCGTCAGTTTCGAGGCGATGTGGCCGGCGTTCTACGACTACGTTGCGCGCCACACGCCGGGCGTCTCGGCGCCGTTTGTCGGCGACGACGGCTTCGCGGTGCTGATCGAATGCGCGACGAGCGCACCGGGCGGCGATGCGCACCAGGCGCTGGAAACCGGCCTCGCGGCGGGGATCGAGGCCGGGCTCGTGGAGGATGCGGTGCTCGCGACGTCGGAGCGGCAGGCGCGGGACTTGTGGACGCTGCGCGAAGGCCTCGCGATCGACGCGCTGCCGCATCTGGTCAACTTCGACGTGAGTTTGCCGACCGGCGAACTCGGCGTGTTCGCCGAACGCTGCGAAGCGGCGCTGCGCATGCAATGGCCGGATGCCGTGTGCCTGTTCTTCGGGCACGTCGGCGACGGCAACGTGCATATCGGCGTGTCGCTGGCCGGGATGAGCGATGCGGACGCCGATGCGCTCGATCACTGCGTGTACGCGGTGGTGCGGGACATGGGCGGTTCGGTGTCGGCCGAGCACGGGATCGGCGTGCTCAAGCGGCCTTATCTCGCGAACACGCGCAGCGACGCGGAAATCGGGCTGATGCGACGCCTGAAGGCCGCCCTCGATCCGGGCGGCATCCTGAATCCGGGCAAGGTGCTTTGACGGAGACGTTGCCTGCGGCCGCCGGGCGCCTGCCTGCGTGATTCGTCAGCCGTCCACCCAGCGCAGCGCGCCGATCTTCAGGTGTTCGACGACGCTGCGCGCCCATCCGAGCTCGGCATTGAGCAGCACGAGCGCATGTTCGTTCTGCAGCAGGAACAGGCGCGGCACCTGGTCGGCCTGCGCGGCGTTGCGCAGCGTTTCGAGGCGCTCGCGCTCGGCGTCGAGCCGGGCGATCCGAAGCTCGAGCTGGTGGCGAGCATCTTCGGCGTCGAGCAGCGGCAGGAAGGCGAGGCCGGCGCCGAACGCCGGGAATTCGCGCGCGGGCTCCGCGAGCAGCGCATGCAGCCACGCCTGCCCGGCCGTATGCCCGGCCTCGGTCAGCGCATACAGCGTGCGCTCGGGAAACGCGCCATCGCGCTCGGTGTCGTGAACGGCGATCAGCCCGTCGCGCAGCAGCCGGTCGATCGTCTGGTAGAGGCTCGTGCGCTGCCGGACGTTGACGACTTCGTCGTACCCGCGGGCCTTCAGTTGCTGCAGCATCCCGTACGGATGCATCGGCGTTTCGGTGAGCGTCGCGAGGACGGCCAGCGCGAGCGGGGACGGGCGACTAGCGGACATGAATAGTTATCGTATATCTAGTAAGAATATAACTATTCTCGGCGAAACTATCATATTCGACAAGGGTTTCAGCCGAGGTGCGAGCGCTTTGCGGCCGGTGCGACGGTTTCCATCGTCGCGAGACCGTGCACGATGCCGCAATCCTCGACTGAGTGCTCGCCGACGCACTGCCGCCGCAATTCGGTGAGCTGGTCGCGCAGATGCGTGAGTTCCGCGAGGCGCGCATCGACGTGGCCGATGTGCTCGTCGAGCAGCGCATTGATCGAATCGCAGGGATCGGCCGGCGTGTCGGTGAGCTGCAGCAGCGCGCGGATTTCGTCGTGGGCCATGTCGAGTGCGCGGCAGTTGCGGATGAAGCGCAGTCGTTCGACATGCACGTCGGTGTAGTTGCGGTAGTTCGAGTCGGTGCGCTCCGCATCCGGCATCAGCCCCTCTTTCTCGTAGAAACGGATCGTCTCGGGTGTGCAGCGGGCCGCCTTGGCCAGTTCGCCGATCTTCATGTCTTTCTCCCGTGCAAGGGTTGACCTTGTAGTGGCTTCAGGGTGTTAACTCTACTCCGTCAAGCCATTGAAAGCCATTGAGGAGGTTGTCATGACCGATGCCCAGCGTACCCACGACCCACGACACCGTCATGCCGGCGGCGCCGATGCGTGCTGCGCCGATTCGCGCGACACGCAGACGGCGACCGTTGCCGACGCGGTGCCCGCGGCCGGCGAGCGCGCGCACGGCCACGACCATGATCACGGCGATCACGGCGATCACGGCGATCACGGCGATCACGGCGATCACGGCGACGCGCATCGGCACGGCGCGGCGTGCACGCATGACCACGGCGCGCACGACCATTCGGGTCATGGCCACGATCATGCGGAACGCAACGGCCATGTACACGGCGACGCGTGCTCTCACGACCACGGCAAGCACGACCATGCCGGTCACGACCACGACCACGACCACG
>NZ_ASSI01000362.1:0-10675 GCF_000466765.1 Burkholderia sp. AU4i
CTGCGCGAGCGCGGCCTCGAGCCGCGCCGCGATCTCGCCGCGCGGCGGAAGCGCGAGCGCCGGACGGCGCGCCGCGTCGTTCTCGGGGTCGACGTGGATCAGCGCATCGAGCACGCGCGGGTCGCGCAGCACGCGTGCACGTGCGGTTTCCGCGATGTAATGCCCTTCGGAGACGGAGATCATCGGATCGACGAGGATGTGCGCGTCGACGAGCGCCGCATCGCCCATCTTGCGCGTGCGCAGGTCGTGCACGTCGCGCACGCCCGGCGTCGCGGCGAGCAGCGCGCGGATCTCGGCCGTGTCGGTCGTATCGAGCGCGCGGTCGGAGAGATCCTGCAACGCGTCATAGCCGAACGTCCAGCCCATGCGCGCGACCATGAAGCCGACGATCGCCGCCGCGATCGGATCGAGCAGCCGCACGCCGGCCAGGCTGCCGACGATGCCGATCGCGACGACGAGCGACGAGGCGGCATCCGAACGCGCATGCCACGCGTTCGCGACGAGCATCGCCGAGCGCACGCGCCGCGCTTCGCGCAGCATGTAGCGAAACAGCGCCTCTTTCGACACGAGCACCGTCAGCGCGACGACCAGCGCGGAAAAATGTACCGCCGGAATATTTTCGAGATTAACGAGACGGTCGCCGGCCCGCCACAGCATGCCGACGCCGACTGCAATCAGGATTGCGCCGAGAAACAGCGACGCGACGGTCTCGTAGCGGCTGTGCCCGTAATTGTGGTCGGCGTCCGGCGATGCGCCGCTATGCCGATTCGCAACCAGCACGACGAAATCCGAGATCAAATCGGAAATCGAATGCACCCCGTCGGCAATCAATGCTTGCGAATGCGCAATCGTGCCGACGACGATCTGAAATGTCGCAAGCACGACATTCAGCACAATACTGACGAACGTGCTCTTGCGTGCAACCGCGTGCTTATCTGCGCTCTGCGCGTCGCCGGAAAACGTGGACATGAAATATGAGATATCGGTGTGCGGTACGCAATTCTATCAAGGGTGCCCCGCGAATCCCGCCAATACCCACAAATTTCTTATTCAAATCAATCGCTTATGCGAACAGGTCGTATTTCCATTCGCACCCTCTATCATTACATTTTCATGACAGTGCCATGCGCGCGGCGGCCGCTGAAAACAAAAAAGCCGCGCTCCTGAACGGACACGCGGCTCTTTTGAAGCGCAGGCGACTTAAACAAACGTTTAAATCGCAAACTGTTCGCGGTTCTTGCCCGCGATCCAGCGCGGCGGCTTGCCGCGGCCCGACCACGTCGCGCCCGTTTCCGGATCGCGGTATTTCGCGGCGACGCCAGCGCGCGGACGGCCAACCTTGCCTGCCTTCGCGCGGCTGAGACCGAGTTCGGCGAGCGAAAAGCCGTAGTCGGCAATTTTCTGCTTCACGTCATTCAGCACTTCAGCGTATTCACGCGACTTCGCTTCTTCGATTTGCTTCTCCAGCTTCTCCCGCTGGGCCAGCAGGTCCTTGTAAGAAGACATAGTTTCCCTTTCTATCTGACTAATGGCGCCGGTCTGCAGCCAGCTCACCATTCATGAAATATATGTGCCTCGGATTTTCGAAGGCAGAGATTAGCACAAAAAAGATTTGATAGAAGCGAGATTCATGAAAATCCCGAGATCAATTGAAATTCACTCGTGTCATTTTGACCGGTCGCGGCCTTTTCTCAAATTTTTACGTTCCTACACAGAGATTAGGACATTAGCGATTGGCTATTAGGCCTATCAACATACGCAATTACCCTGCATTCGGAAAAATAGAAGCTTTCATCGGACGACAGTTTTACGAAAATCGGACGGCGCAACACGCTAAACGGACAAACCGCGGACAAGCCCGCACCGCGACGTCACGTCACATCCCGCGCGCATGCAATCAGCCGCTCGTGCAACGCGCCCGCGTCGGCCAATGGCGTATCGAACGGCGTGCGCACGCGGCGGCCGTCGTGTCGCCAGTCGGCGCCGTGACGATCGACGCCGAGCAATTCGAGCCCGTCGCGGCGCGCCGCGCCGCCGTCGTACGCGTCCCATAACGCCTGTTCCTCGTCGAAGGCGAGCGGCGGCAGCGCATCGAGATGCGTGCCGTCGACCCAGCCCATGCGCCCGAAACCGCCGATATAGCGCAGCCGCTCGACGTCGAGCGCCCAGAACGTGAAATCGCCGAGCGCCAGATAACGCGCGGCGTCCGGCTCGTAGCGCAGGTAGCGCGCGGTGACGTGCGGATCGTCGCCGAGCGGCACGAACCGGCCGAGCAGCGTCGCGCGCTCGGCGTTCAGCACGTCGCCGCCGGACGCGTCAACCACGAGGAAGCCCGCGCGCGGATCGGCGGCCAGGTTGCGCGTGTGCTCCGCGAGGCCGCTCACGAGGATCACCGGACGATGGCTTGCATCGGGTGCAAACGGAACGACCGTCGGATACGGGAAGCCCTGCGGATCGCGCGCATGGGTGGCAAGCGTGCCGAGCGCGCAGCGGTGCAGCAGATGCAGGGCGAGAGCGGGATCGATGTTCAAGAGGACTCCTGCGGTCGAAGGGCGGCGCGCCGGGCACGCCATGCGCTTCGATGTTACCCGCGGGCGCGGCACGCCGCGCATCGGTCGAACGGCCAATGCGGCGAATCCCGGAGGGCACCGCGACCGCCCGGACATCGGCCAAGCGGCCATCGCCCGGCAGGATCGTAAGCGGTTCGATAGAATCGGACGGGTCCGACGGGCGCCGCGTGCGTCCGCGCATTTCCTTTGACGAGCCTTTCCGTGTCCGAATCCTCCTCCCCCGAATCGTCGTCCCCGTTCGCCGCGCCGCCCGACGCGCATCGCGTGCTGCCGCTGCCGGCCCGCCAGCGCGCGCGCACGGCGTCGATGGCGCTGTTCTTCGTCGCCGGCATGATGTACGCGTCCTGGGGCGTGCACGTGCCGACCGTGCGCGACAAGTTCGCGCTGAGCCCCGGCCTGCTGTCGATCGCGCTGTTCGCGGTCGCCGGCGGCTCGATCGCCGCGATGCTGACCATCGCGCGCTGGATCACCCGCGTCGGCTCACGCACCGCGTGCCTCGCCGGCGGGCTCGTGATGTCCGCGTGCGCGGCGCTGATCCTCGTCGTGCCCGACTACTGGATGCTGCTCGCGGTGCTCGCGCTGTTCGGTTTCTCGATGGCCACGCTCGACGTCGCAATGAACGCCGAGGCCAGCGCCGTCGAGATCGCGCTCGGCAAGCCGATCATGTCGTCGCTGCACGGAATGTTCAGCATCGGCGGGATGGCGGGCGCGGCCGCCGGCGGCGCGCTGCTGTCGGCCGGCATGACGCCGGTCGTGCATCTCGCGCTCGCGGCAGCCGTGAGCGCCGCGGTGCTCGTGGCCGCCAGCCCGGCCGTGTTGCCGCACGTGCCGCACCACGAACACGCGCATGGCGGCGGCAACCGCTGGCGCTCGCCCGCGTTGTGGATGCTCGGCGGCATCGCGCTGATTGCACTGGTCGCCGAAGGCGCGATGTACGACTGGGCGACGGTCTACATGCGCGACGTCGTCGCGGCGAGCCCCGCGCTCGCGAGCGCCGCATATGCGGCATTCTCGGGCGGGATGGCCATCGCGCGCTTCGCGGGCGACGCCGTGCGTGCGCGCTTCGGCGCGCCGCAACTCGTATTCGCGAGCGCGTCGCTCGCATGCGCGGGGATGATCGGCGCGCTGCTGCTGCCGAACCCGGTCGCGGTGCTGACCGGCTTCACGCTGATGGGCCTCGGCCTCGCGAACATGATGCCCGTGCTGTTCGCGGCCGCCGCGCGCGTGAAAGGCATCCACGCGGCCGAAGGGCTCGCGCACGTGGCGGGGCTCGCGTATTTCGGGCTGTTGTTCGGCCCGGTCGTGATCGGTGCTGTCGCGCAGGCCGCGAACCTGACGATCGGCCTGTCGGTCGTCGCGCTGTGCGCGGCGCTCGTCGCGCTGGTCGCGCCGAAGGTGCTCGCCCATCTGAAGATCTGACGGGACGGCGCTCGCCGGGTCGAACCGCCCAAAAGAAAACGCGCATGCATTGCCGCATGCGCGTTTTCACCCCTTCTGTTGACCGCCTGTTGCGTTACATCTTCACTTCGTCGAGCAGCGACTTCTTGCCGCCCTTGTAGTTGTACAGCGAGATCACGCCGTGCTGCAGGTCGCCCTTCGAGTCGAAGGTCGTCGTGCCGATCACGCCCGAGTAGTTCGTCGCCGGCATCGCGGCGAGGATCTTCGCCGGATCCGTCGAGTTCGCGCGCTTCATCGCGTCGACGATGATGTACACGGCGTCATACGTGAACGGTGCGTAGATCTGGATCGGCTGGCCGAAGCGCTTCTCGTACTTCGCCTTGAACGCCGCGCCGCCCGCCATCTTCTCGAGCGAGGCACCGGCTTCCGAGCACACCACGTTGTCGGTCGCGTCGCCGGCCAGGTCGGCCAGCTTTTCCGTGCACACGCCGTCGCCCGCGAAGATCTTCGCGCGCAGGCCGAGCTGCTTCGCCTGTTTCGCGAACGGGCCGCCGGTGGCATCCATGCCGCCGTACATGATCGCGTCCGGATTCTCGCCCTTGATCTTGGTCAGAATCGCGCGGAAGTCGACCGCCTTGTCGTTCGTCGCGTCATGCGACATCACCTTCAGGCCGAGCGCCTTGGCCTTCTTCTCGAACTCGTTCGCGAGACCCTGGCCGTACGCGGTCGAATCGTCGACCACCGCCACGCTCTTGATGCCCTTCGAGTGCGCGTAGTTCGCGAGTGCCGGGCCCTGCTGCGCATCGGTGGCCACCACGCGGTACGTGGTCTTGAAGCCCTGCTGCGTGTAGGCCGGGTTCGTGGCCGACGGCGAGATCTGCACGATGCCCGCATCGCTGTAGATCTTCGAGGCCGGGATCGACGTGCCCGAGTTCAGGTGGCCGACCACCGCGACGACCTTGTCGTCGACGAGCTTCTGCGCAACCTGCGTGGCCTGGCGCGGGTCGGCCGCGTCATCCTGCGGGTCGAGTTGCAGCGTGATCTTCTGGCCGCCGACCGTGAGACCCTTCGCGTTGATCTCCTCGACTGCGAGACGCGCGCCGTTTTCGTTGTCCTTGCCCAGGTGTGCAATGCCGCCCGTCAACGGCGCGACGTGGCCGATCTTGACGACTTGATCGGCTGACGCGTTGCTTGCAGCTGCAGCGCACAGCATCGCTGCGGCGGTGATCGGCAACAGCTTTTGCATCTTGATATTCATGTAAGTCTCCAGTTCGGTCCCAAAAAACGCCATCGCCCGGTGCCCCGCTGCCATCCCTGTGTTTGCAATCACTGGACGATTCGCCGGATGCATCGTTCATGCACTTGGCCTCAAGCACGTGAAAACCGCCGCTTTTAGCAGCCGCCCGTCCGTACTTGCGCGCAAGTGTAGGTGATCAAATTAATTTGTGGGACTTTTTTGGGGTAGTGGTAACACTACCGATATGCGCACTTTGGAACGACTACTCGAATATCGCTGCAAGCCCCGCCGGATAAGGGTTTCCGCTAATTCACGAGGTCTCTTCGAAAGGTCGCTTCAAAGTATTCCCGGGGCATTTCGATTCGGTATTTTGTGCCCGGGATCATTGAATGAAACGCGCGTGACAGCGCGCGTTTCGTCGTCCGGCATGAACGATTCAGGCAGCCGCCGCACGCCATTCGGCATCGAGCGCGGCGACGAGCTGCGACGTCGTCAGCGCATCGCCGCGCCGCCGCGCGAGCGGCGCGCCCTGCCCGGCCCACAGCGACAGGTAGTCGCCGTCGTTCGCGCGCGCGGCGGCCTGGCGCAGCGGCTGCGTCAGCGCGTTCTGCACCGGGTACGGCGCGACGTCGGCCACGCGTTCGCCGAGCCGCGCCATCAGCGTATTGCGCAGCCCGCGCGCGTGGCGGCCGGTGATCGCGCGCGTGACCTGCGTCGACGTATCGGTGCTCGCGAGCAGGCGCGCCTTCCAGTCCGCCGCGATCGCGCTTTCCATGCAGGTGAGGAACGCGGTACCGAGCTGCGCGCCCTGTGCGCCGAGCGCAAGCGCGGCCGCGATCCCGCGGCCGTCCATGATGCCGCCGGCGGCGAGCACGGGCAGGCCCGTCGCGTCGACCAGTTGCGGCACGAGCGCGAACGTGCCGATCAGCGCGTCGTCGGCGGAACCGATGAACGTGCCGCGATGGCCGCCCGCCTCGGCGCCCTGCGCGGACAACGCGTCGGCCCCGGCCGCCTGCCATGCGAGTCCCTCGGCCACGTGCGTCGCCGTGCCGATCACGTAGGTGCCGGCGGCCTTCAGACGCGCGACGTCGGCCGCGTCGAGCACGCCGAACGTGAAGCTTGCAACGGGCACGCGCAGCGCCACCAGCGCATCGAGTTGCGCACGGAAATCCGGCGCGTAACGCGCGGGCGCGGTGCCCGGCGGCAATCCGAGCGCTGCGTTCAGCGGGTCGATCGCCGCCAGCGCACGCGCGACGGTCGCCGCGTCGGGCGTCGCGTCCGGCAGCACGAACAGGTTGACCGCGAACGGGCGGGCGGTCGCCGCGCGGATGGCCTCGACTTCGGTCGCGAGGCGCTCGGGCGCGAACGCGGCGGCGCCGAGACTGCCGAGCGCGCCGGCGTTCGATGCGGCGGCGACCATCTCGGCCGTGGTCGCGCCGACCATCGGCGCCTGCACGAGCGGCACGCGCAGGCCGAAGCGTTCGGAAAAGGGCGTGGAAAACAGGCGGGCAGACATGGCGAATCCTTCGATGACGATGCGCGAAAGCGCTTTGTAAAGGCTGGCACATCGACTCTATCGAAGCGGCGCCGCACCGAAAAATGAATAATCGAGATCGAAACGATCGCTGCGCGAGAAGCAGGCGCGCGTCCTGCGCCGATACACGATCGGCGGCACATGAGGCCGCCCCTCTCACCCGGGGGCGCTTCCTGCACCGTCACACGATCGGTGGCACACTAGGCCGCCTCTTTCACCCCGGGGCGCGCATCGCGCACCCCGTTCGCCAGGAGTTCAGAACGTGACTGCCCAATGGATCGACATCCCGACCGGTAACGACAGCTTCGGCGGCTATCTCGCGCTGCCCAAGCGCGGCACTGGCCCTGCCGTCATCATCATCCAGGAGATCTTCGGCGTGAACTCGCACATCCGCGCGGTCGCCGACCAGTACGCGTCCGACGGCTTCGTCGCGCTCGCGCCGGACGTGTTCTGGCGCACGCAGCCGCGCGTCGAGCTGACCTATGAAGGCGCGGATCGCGACAAGGGCATCGAGCTGATGAAAAAGACCGACGTGGGCCTCGCGGTCGCGGACATCGGCGCGGCCGCCGATGCGTTGCGCGCGCGCCCCGAAGTGGCCGGCAAGATCGCCGCGATCGGCTACTGCTTCGGCGGCCAGCTCGCGTACCGCGCGGCCGCGACCGGCAAGATCGACGCGGCCGTGGCCTACTACGGCGGCGGCATCCAGAACGCGCTCGACCTCGCCGGCAAGGTCACGCAGCCGATCCTGTTCCACTACGCCGAAAACGACCACGGCATCCCGCTCACGGCCGTCGACCAGGTGAAGACCGCGTTCGCCGGCCACGGCCATGCGTCGTTCCACGTCTATCCGGGCGCCGAGCACGGCTTCAACTGCACGGATCGCGCGTCGTACAACCAGCGCGCATCGGCGCTCGCGCACGGCCGCACGCTGACCTTCCTCGCCGAGCACCTCTAAAAGCGGCCGGCAGCGGGCCCCTTGCAGCGGGCCCGCGTTATGCTGCCGACATCGCCACGCGTCACAACGGGGGTGACTGCGATGCACTCGGACTATCTCGCGCACGACGCGATCGGCCTCGCCGCACTGGTACGCGAACGCAAGGCGAGCCCGCGCGAACTGCTCGACGCCGCGATCGGCCAGGCCGAAGCGGTCAACAGTGCGATCAACGCGATCGTGCTGCAGGACTACGAAGCCGCACGCCAGCGTGCGGTCGCCACGCCGGGCGGCGCCGACGCGCCGTTCGCCGGCGTGCCGTATCTGGTCAAGGATCTCGGCGCGGCGGTGGCCGGGCTGCCGCTGTCGATGGGCAGCCGGCACTACCGGTATTTCGTGCCTGACGACGATTCGCCGGTGATCGCGCGAAGCCGCGCGGCCGGGCTCAACGTGTTCGGCAAGACCAACACGTCGGAAATCGGCCAGATGCCGTACACGGAACCCGACCTGTTCGGCGCGTGCCGCAATCCGTGGAATCTCGACCACACGCCCGGCGGCTCGAGCGGCGGCGCGGCCGCGGCCGTCGCGGCCGGCATCGTGCCGCTCGCGCATGCGTCCGACGGCGGCGGCTCGATCCGCATTCCGGCGTCGTGCTGCGGGCTGTTCGGCCTGAAGCCGACCCGCAACCCGGTCCTCGTCGACCGGCCGTCGAACGGCGAGCTGGTGGTCCAGCATGCGGTCACGCGCAGCGTGCGCGACAGCGCGCTGCTGCTCGACGTGACGACCGGCCAGACCTTGCCGGCCGGCGCGCCCGGCACGTTCCTTGGCGAGCTCGACACGCCGCCCGGCCCGCTGCGGATCGGTCTCGTGCTCGACCCGATGCTCGCGCCGGCGCTCGCCGACGACACCCGCGCGGCGCTCGACGACGCGGCCGCGCTGCTCGAATCGCTCGGCCACCACGTCGAGCCGGCGACGCTGAACGTCAACTACGCACGCACGGCCGAAACCTTCCTCACGCTGTGGGCGACGATCGCCGAGGAGATGGTGCTCGGCGCACGCGCGCTGACCGGCCGCACGCCGAAGCGCGGCGAATTCGAAGCCGCGACGTGGGCGATGGCCGTGGTCGGCCGGCGCCTCGCGCGCACCCGCCTGCCGGACGTGCTCGAATGGCAGCGCCAGCTCACCGTGCAGGTCTCCGGCCTCGTGTCGCGTTACGACGCGATCCTGTGCGCGTCGCTCGCGGGGCCGCCGGTGAAGATCGGCGAATTGCAGCCGACGCCGTTCGAATCGGCGCAGATGAAGGTGCTCGCCGCGCTGCCGGTGAAGCCGCTGCTGAAGGAAATGCTCGCGAGGTCGTCGGAAAAGGCGTTCACGTGGGCCGGCTGCACCGAGCTGTTCAACCTGACCGGCCAGCCGGCGATGTCGGTGCCGCTCTACTGGAACGCGCGCGGGCTGCCGATCGGCGTGCAGTTCGCCGCGCGCCACACCGACGACGCGCTGCTGCTCAGGCTGGCACGGCAGCTCGAACAGGCGCGGCCGTGGTTCGACCGCCGCCCGCCGCTGATGCAGGCGCAGCGCTGACGCACGCGGCCCCGCTCCGCAACCCTCGAAAAAAAGCCCCGCCGGCAGAAACCGGCGGGGCTTTCGCACATGCAGCCGCGTGAGCGCGCCTACACGTCGAGCCGTTCACAGATCGTCCGCGTCGCGGCCGCCGTGTTCAGCGTATAGAAATGCAGCCCGGGCACGCCCGCGTCGACCAGACGCTGGCACAGGCCCGTGACGACGTCCGCGCCGAACGCGCGGATCGACTCGCGATCGTCGCCGAAGCTCTCGAGCCGGCGCGCCACCCAGCGCGGCACTTCGGCACCGCACATCTCGGAGAAGCGCATCAGCTGCGAGAAGTTCGTGATCGGCATGATGCCCGGCACGATCGGCACGTCCACGCCCAGCTTGCGCGCATCGTCGACGAAGCGGAAATACGCGTCGGCGTTGAAGAAGTACTGCGTGATCGCGGAATTCGCGCCGGCTTTCACCTTGCGCGCGAAATTCTCGAGATCGGCCTTCGGCGAACGCGATTGCGGGTGGTACTCCGGGTAGCCGGCGACCTCGATGTGGAACCAGTCGCCATGCTCGGCGCGGATGAAGCTGACGAGCTCGGACGCATAGCGCAGCTCGCCGACCGCGCCCATCCCGGACGGCAGGTCGCCGCGCAGCGCGACGATGTGCCGGATGCCGTACGAGCGGTACTGGTCGAGGATCGCGCGCAGGCTGTCGCGCGACGAGCCGATGCACGACAGGTGCGGCGCGGCCTCGAGGCCGTCCTTCTGCATGTCGAGCACGGTATCGAGCGTGCCCTGCTGCGTCGAGCCGCCAGCGCCGAACGTCACGGAGACGAATTTCGGCTTCAGCGGCATCAGTTGCGCACGCGTGGCGCGCAGCTTCTCGACGCCTTCCGCCGTCTTCGGCGGGAAGAATTCAAACGAGAGTTCGATCGGTTTCATGATTCGGTGGGAACAGGCTCAGGCCTCAGCCGATGTCGCGCTGACCGAAGATCAGGGCGGACAGCAGCCACGACACGATGCTGTACAGGATCGAACCGAAGAACGCGGACCAGAACCCCGACACCTCGAAGCCCTTCAGCAGCGACGACGCGAACCAGAAGCACAACGCGTTCACGACGAGGATGAACACCCCGAGCGTGACGATCGTGACGGGCAGCGTCAGCAGGATCAGCACCGGGCGGATCACCGTGTTGATCAGGCCGAGCACGACCGCGATGATCAGCGCCGTGCCGAAGCTCTTGATGTGGATCGACGGCACGAGGTACGTGATGATCAGCAGCGCGAGCGCGTTGATGACCCAGGTGAGGATGACGCTCATGGAGTGCTCCGGTTCGGTTGTCGATCGGTACGATCAGTGGCCGCCGCCGGCCGCCGCGGGTGCCCGAAGGCGCGCCGCGGCAGCCGGCGATCCCGCGCCGTGCCGCGGTACCGGGTGCGCGTCGG
>NZ_ASSI01000363.1:0-5502 GCF_000466765.1 Burkholderia sp. AU4i
CGCCGAGCGCGAGCGCGGCGGCGATGATCGAGCGCGCGACATACGCGCCGCGCGGCGTGAAGATGTCGATGCGCGCGATCAGCGCCGCGGCCGCGCGAGTCAGGCGGCGGGGCGGCGCCGCGACGGCGCGCGTCTGATCTGCTGCTTCATGCACTGCACTCGCTCCATGAGAAAGGACGAAGCCAGTCTACGGTCGCGCCATGCATGCCGAACAGTGACGTCTTTGCACTCGACGAGTGCGTGCGACGCATCCGTCATGCGTGCGCCGCACGCAGTGCCGGCTGGCCGGTGCACAGCCCGCGCACGACACGCCGCAACCACTGGTGCGCGGGGTCGCTCTGGAAGCGCGGATGCCACGCCTGCGTGATCAGCACGGTTTCGAGCGGCACCGGCAGTTCGAACGTGCGCACGCCGAGCCCGGCCCGCACCGCGCCGCGCGCGAGATGCTCGGGCAGCGGCAGGATCAGGTCCGACGCCTGCAGCGCGAAGATCGCCGCATACGGCGTCGGCACGACGAGCACCACGTGGCGCGCGAGCCCGCGCACGGCGAGCGCGTCGTCGATCGGCCCCGCCGACTTGCCGCGCCGCGACACGCCGATATGCGGCCAGCGCGCGAAGCGCTCGGGCGTGATGTCGTCGTCGAAGATCGGATGGTCGTGGCGTGCGAGGCCGACGAAGGTCGTCGTGAACAGCGGCTGCACGCGAATCTCCGGCCCCAGGCGGCGCGACGCGCTGATGAAGAGATCGATGCGGCCGCTGCGCAATGCGTCGTCGTCGATGTCGTCTTCCTCGGGCATGAAGCGCAGCATCGCGCGCGGCATCCCGCGCGCCATCTCCTCGAGCAGCCGGCTGCTGTGCAGGCCGACGAAGACGTCGTTCGCACGCACGTTGAACTGCTTGTCGAGCGTGCCGAGATCGATTTCCGCGGACGGCGCGAGCAACTGCGATGCGCGCTCCACGGTTTCGCGGACGACGCCGCGCAGTTCGAGCGCACGCGGCGTCGGCACCATCTTGCGGCCGGCCTGCACGAAGATCGGGTCGCCGACCGTTTCGCGGATGCGCGCGAGCGTGCGGCTCATCGCGGGCGGGCTGAGGTTCATGCGGCGTGCGGCGCCGACGACGCTGCCCTCTTCGAGCAGCGCATCGAGCGAAATCAGCAGGTTCAGGTCGGGTGCCATCGGCTTCTCCGTTTCATCGCGTGCATGCGGCGCAATGGTAGTGCGTGATGTGCGCGCGCAGCGTGACTGCAGCGCACGCAACGATTGCGTGCGGCATCACGCGTGACGCACGCATCGGTGGGGTGGTGCGTGTTTTCTCGAGCGAACGGGCCTGGTGCGAACCCCGCGAACGAATGCTCGAAACAACGGAACGTGCGCCCGTCATCCGCCGCCGGCATCGGACGGCAGCGAGCGGACGGCGGCGAACGCGCCGTTCACGTACATCAGCGGGTTCACGTCGGCGGACATCGCGACGCGCGTGACCCGCCCGACCAGAATCGAATGCGAGCCGACCTCGACCTGTTCGAGCGTGTCGCAGAAGAACGACGTCTGCGCGTTCTCGAGATAGGGCAGGCCCGTCGCCGCGTCGGTACGCCATGCGTCGTGCGCGAAACGCGCGTCGGAGCCCGTCGTGCTGCACGCGAGCGCGAGCGGCACGTGGCAGCTTCGCAGCGCGTTCACGCAGAAGCGCCGGCGGCCGGTGATCGACGCGTGAATGCTCGCGCGCCGGTTGATGCACACCAGCACGGTCGGCGGATCGAGCGCGACCGACGTGAACGAGCTGGCGGTCAGCGCGCACGGTGCGGCGGCGGCGCCGTCGCCGCCGGTCGTCACGATCGTGACGGTGGCGGCCACGCCGCGCATCGCCTGTTTCAGTTGCTGCGCAATGTCCACGGTGTTCGTCATGATGCGGTCCTGTCGCGAGGAGCCCCGGTACCGCGCGGGTCGCGCCGCGCGGCGCCGGGGCGGGCGTCAAAGCTGGTACGCGTCGGCCCAGGTCCAGTGATAGGACTTGAAGTCGGCGCGGCGCGACTTGAGCTCGGCGTCGCGCGCCTGCTGCTCGGGGCCGTCGGGCAGGTGGAATACGCCGCCGTTGCCGGCCGATGCAAGCTGGATCCGCGCGCTGCGGTCGATCCGCAGGCGCTGGTATTCGACCAGCGCGGCGCCGAGCGCGTCCTTCGACGCGAGCCCGGTCACGCACCGGCCGAGCACGACCGCGTCCTCGAGCGCCTGCGCGGCGCCTTGCGACTGGTACGGCAGCATCGGGTGGCACGCGTCGCCGAGCAGGCACACGCTGTCCCACACCCAGCGCGTGAGCGGCTGCCGGTCGTGCAGCGACCAGCGGCTCAGGTCCGACGCGCAGCGGATCAGCCCGACGAGGCGCGGATCCCAGCCGGCGAGCTCGGCCTCGAGCGTCGCGCGGTCGCCCTTGCTGCTCCACGATTCGCGCGTGCTGCCGTCGCCCGGCACGATCACGACGAGGTTCAGCAGCCGGCGGTCGCGCACCCAGTAATGGATCGCGTGCCGGCCGGGCCCGAGCCAGATCGTCACCTGCGGTTCCTTGACGATCTCGAACACGGGCGAGCGCGGGTCGATCGCATCGGCGTCGATCAGCGCGCGATACGCGTCGTCGCCGCTGTAGTGCGGCGCGTCGTCGCCGAGCAGCGCGTGGCGCAGCGTCGAATGAATGCCGTCGGCCGCGACGACGAGATCCGCGCGCCAGCGCGTGCCCGCCGCATCGACGAGCGTCGCGCCGTCCGGCCCGTATGCGTCGAGGCCGCGCACCGCGATGCCGCCGAGGACGGCGACCGGCGGGCCGGCCGTGTACGGGTCGCGCACGGCGTCGAGCAGCGCGGCATGCAGGTCGGCGCGATGCGCGTTCCAGTAAGGCGCGTTGAACTCGGCTTCGACCGCGTCGCCGAGCGGGAAGGTGCCGAGCAGGCTGCCGTCCTGCCAGCGGCGGCGGATCGTCGCGATCGGGGCGACGGCGGCCAGCCGCTGCCGGTCGAGCACGCCGAGCGCACGCAGCGCGCGCGTCGCGTTCGGCACGACCTGCAGCCCGGCGCCGACTTCCCGAAACGCCCGGCTCTGTTCGAGGACGGTGACCCGATGGCCGGCGCGCCGCAGCGCGAGCGCGGCGGCGAGGCCGCCGATGCCGGCGCCGACGACGATCGTGTCGAGTGACAGGGACGGTGTCATGGGCGAGCCCGTGGTGGATCCGGAAGGAATCGGCATGGCGTCATAGTCCCGGCAGCACGTCGCGGGCGAACACCTCCAGGTTGTTGCTCATCAGTTCGTACGGCTGCGCGCCGTAGTCGATGTGCCACAGGATCGCGTCGAGGCCGAGGTCGGCCTCGAGCGCGCGAATGCGCTGGCGCACGGTGTCGGGCGTGCCGAGCACGGCGGTTGCGTCGAGGTCGGCCGTGTCCATGCCGCCCATCTTGTTCTTCATCGCTTCGTTGTAGCCCTGGTAGGCCGGCGACTGCACCTGCTCCCACGACTTCGCCGCTTCCGCGAAATTGCGCCAGTGATGGCGCAGGCGCGGCTCCGCGAGTGCCAGTGCATGCGCGTCCGACGTGCCGATCATCAGCGGGATGCTGATCGCGACCTGCGGCTTGCGGCCGGTGTGGCCGTGATGGCGCTCGAACGTGTCGCGATAGAGCGCCACCATCTCCTGTGTCTTCGCCAGCGCGGCCTTGCGCGGCGGCGCGGCCATCAGCAGGTTGAAGCCGCGTTCGCCGATCCACTCGAAGCTGGACGGCGTGAGCAGCGCCGCGACCCACACCGGCGGGCGCGGCTGCTGCGTCGGGCGCGGCAGCGATTGCGCGTCGCGGTAGCGGAAGAACGGGGTGTCCTCGCTGGCCGATTCCTCGGCGAGGAGCCGCACCGTCGCGTCGATCGTCTGCTGGAAGCGCGTCTTGCTCGAGTCGAGATCGATGCCGAATGCGTCGAATTCGTACGGCAGGAAGGCGCGCGCGAAGCCCAGCTCGAGCCGCCCGTTCGAGATCGCGTCGAGCTGCGCGGCTTCGGCCGCGAGCTGGATCGGATGATGGAACGACGCCTGGATGCCGCCCGTCATCAGGCGGATCGACTTCGTCTGCGCGGCCACGGCCGCGAGGAACATCAGCGGCGACGGGCTGTAGCCGCCGTACGGCTTCAGGTAGTGCTCGGTCATCTTCACGTACGTGTAGCCGAGCCGCTCGGACAGCGCGCTGAGCTTCAGCGCCTGGGCGTAATAGTCGGCCGCCGGGCGGTCGGCCGGGCCGGTATCGGGCAGGAAGGACACGCCGAACTTCATAGACACCTCACAGGTTGATGTGCTGCCGTTGTCTGCAAAGGGGAAGCGATGCCGCGACGAAGGCGTCCCCCGGTCGGGAAACAGGATCGCTCGCAAGGCACTTGCAAGGATGATCCAATCATAGGATGATTGGGTCTATGCAAGTCTTACACGTCGCAAGATTTGCTGCAAGCGTTGCTCGGTTGTCGCTCCAGTTCCGCCCGCAAACGGGCACCCCGGGGGCAGGCTGAAGTCGAACGGGCCGGCCTTTCCATTTCTGGCGAGGAATCACGGATGAACGCTCTTCTATCGGTTTCTGGCAAGGCGCTCAGGATGCGGCGGGTGGTGCGTGCCGCGTCGGGCAAGTGTCTGATGGTGCCGCTCGATCATTCGCTCGCGGACGGGCCGATCGCCCATCCGCAGCAGTTGCGGCAACTGGTTGGCGACATCGCCGCGCACGGCGGCGACGCGATCGTCGTGCATCGGGGCCGCGCGCGCTTCCTGGCGCCCGACGTGCTGAGCGATCTCGCGCTCGTCGTGCACCTGAACGGTTGCACGCGCTACGCGGAGGACGCGAACGCGAAGACGCTGTTCGCGAGCGTCGAGGACGCGCTGGCGAGCGGCGCGGACGCGGTCAGCGTGCACGTGAATCTCGGCTCGAAAACGGAATCCCAGCAGCTGCTCGACCTGAGCCGCATCGCGACCGAATGCGCGCGCTGGTCGCTGCCGCTGCTCGCGATGATCTATCCGCGCGGCCCCGGTCTCGGCGATCGTCCGCAGGCCGAACTGATCGCCCATGCGGCGAACGTCGCGGCGGATCTCGGCGCCGACATCGTCAAGCTGCCGTACAGCGGCGACGCCGCGAGCATGGCCGACATCATCGCCGGTTCGTCGCTGCCGGTGCTGGTCGCGGGCGGCGCGAAGCTGCCCGAAGACGAGTTCGTCGCGTTCACGTCGCGGGTGATGAACGCGGGCGCGCTCGGCATCGCGGCCGGCCGCAACGTGTTCGCCGCGCCGAAGGCCGCCCCGCTGATCCGCCGCCTGTCGGACGCGGTGCACGGCGTCGAGCGGCGCGCCGCGCACCTGGCCGCCTGATCCGCTGCGCCGGGCCGTCGTACCCGGTCTTTTTCGACCATCGAGGGTTTCCATGCATCGCTATCCGTGGATCGACCTGCGCGCGCTCGGCGCGCAGGCAGGCGCCGTCGCGGCCGACGCGGCGAGGGCCGG
>NZ_ASSI01000364.1:0-1510 GCF_000466765.1 Burkholderia sp. AU4i
GGCAGTTGCAGCCACAGGGGGGTGCCGCGACGCGCGCCGCCAATGCGGCGGCCGTCGTCGCGCAGCGTGACGCGCAGGCGGCCGCGCGTGCCGCACCTTACCGGCACGTCGCGGGGCTGCTGGCGACGCTGGCGCAGGTGCACGACGGCACGGTTCGGCTCGATGCGCTGCGCACGACGTCGGCGGGTGCCGTGCTCGATGTCCGCGCCGTGAGCTACCGGGCGGCCGCGCGATGGCTCGCGGGGATGGCGCGCGAGCAGCGTGGCTGGCGGATCGATATCGATGCGTTGAAGCCAGCCCCGGATGCACCGGTCGCCGCCGGCGGGATGCCGTTCCGGTTTTCGGTCCAGTTGCGCTGGCACGACGCGATGCCGTCCCGGAAAGCATCGGGAGGCGGCGCATGACGGCGCTCGCGCATCGGCCCGCACCGCATCGCGGCGGATGGCGGAGCGGCGTGCGGCGCGTGTCGCCGGCGACTGCGCATGTCGCAGGCTGCGTGCTCGCGTTCGCGGCCGTGCTGACGGGCGGCATTCATCTGGCGAATGCCGCGGACTGGAGCGGGCTCGCGCACAGCCGCGCGTTGCTGGCGGCGGCGCAGAAACGAGAGGCCGACGCGGAGCGTGTTCTCGTGGCCGCTGCACGGCAACACGACGCGCATCCGGCGGCGGCCGACGGCGATCGCTCGTCGCGTGCGCCGGAATGGGCCGCGTTGATGCTGGAGCTGGCCGATCGCGCCGCGTCGAGCGGGCTGCGCGGCGTATCGATCGAACCACTGCGCGCCGAGGGGGCAGTGCCGGAAGGGCAACGCTCGGTGCGCATCGTCGCGGACGGCGGGTTTCGCGCGTTGCTGCAGACGGTCGGATGGCTGGCGCGTTTCCCGGTGCTGGCGGTGCCGACCACGCTGCGTGTCGAACGAGGAAGGGAGGCCGTGCGTGTGGAAATGGCGGTCGACGTGTTTCCGGGGTTACCGGCGACGACGTCCAAGGGCGGGGAGACGCCGGTTCTGGCCGACGCGCCCGGCGCCGATCCGTTCGGCGAGGCCGGCTCGCCTGAAACGGAGGGGGCGGCTGCCCGCCTGGCCGGCACGATTCGCGACAGGCATGCCGGTCTCGCGTTGTTCGACGACGGTGACGGCGCATTCGCGGCCTTGGTGCCCGGCGAAGCCCTCGGGGCCGCGCGGGTGGTGCGAGTCGATCCCGTCGCCGTGACGCTCGCGACGGCGGATGGCGCGTACCGAGTCACCCTGGACGACGGGAGGCGCCCATGATGAAGCAAGGATGTCGGGTGCTCGCCGTCTGGGCCGGATTGACGGCGGCCGGTGCAAGCGCCTCGTTGCCGCCGCTGCCGGCCGTCTGGCCTGCAGCATCGACGGAGAGGCCGGTGCCGGGCCTGCCGTTGCCCCAACGCGCGGTGGACGGGGCGGAGGGCCCCGCATCTGCGGAGGCCGGCCCGCCGCCGTTCGACCAGGCGGCGCGCACGGCGCTTCAGGCGGAGGCCGCCGCCCCGGCAC
>NZ_ASSI01000365.1:0-1138 GCF_000466765.1 Burkholderia sp. AU4i
CCCGCCACAGCGTGATCATCGCGTGGCCGGATCTGGCGACATCCGATTCCTCTAACTTCAACACCTGATAGACCGACGTGCTCGACTACACCGTCTCGTATTCTGACCTGACCGCATCAGCCGAAAGGCAGATCCGCGACTATATGACGTTCGCCGCGGCCGCCGGCGACGATGCCGAACGCAGGGCACTGCATGCATCCGCTGTCAGCCTGTTCGCATACTGGCTCGGCTTCGTGAACGCCGCCCGAAAGACCGTCGACGACGCGGGACGGCAACAACTGCAGCGTGATGAGCACCGGTTGCTGGATCTGGTCAGCGCCGCGGCCGCGTCGTCAGCGGGTAACACAACGGAGCACCGCGCGTCATGACCGCTGCCTTCGACCGTAACGCCGCGCTTGCCGCCGTGAAGCTGACGCTTTCCGACGCTATCGCGCGCGACTATGCGAACGCGCTGTCGATCGACCGTTACGCGGGCGCCGGTGCGCTGGCGCATTGGCCTCCCAATCCGCATCGCTGCCACGAGCAGGTCGCGCGCTGGCTGCAATCGCATCCCGGCGACACGCCGGTACGCGGTTGGCTCGCAGACGGTGGCGACGGCGCGCAACAACGCTTCGTAGCGCACTCGTTGGTCCGTAGTGCATCGGGCGCGTTGCTGGATGTCGCGTTTGCGCGGCCGCCGTATGAGCAACGTTTCATTGAACACCCGGCGGCGGCAGGCGACTTCCTCGCGCTCGTCCTCGGCGACCCGCCGGTGTCCCAACTGTTCGTGTCGATTCCCTGCAGGAGTTAATACCATGGTCCGCTCTTCCCGGAAAAAACCGCCTGCCCGACCGGCGCCCCAGTACGTCAGTGGCGTGGTGTTCACGCTCGCCATGCGGACGGGCGATGTCCAGGTGATCGGCATACCGTTCGAGCACCGCGGTCGGACATGGGCCGTTCATGCGATCGTCGGGCGCGATGATGTCCCTTGCTATGCGGTTTCCGACGTGCTGACAGGCATGCACGTGCCAAACAGTGAGGCATCGAGCATCGACGCGTCGCGTGCGGCCGCGATTGCCACGCTCGACAAGGTCACGGACGAGAGTTGGGCCGATACATTCGGGACCGCTCAAACCGCGACGGCCGAGTGACAACCTGC
>NZ_ASSI01000366.1:0-1527 GCF_000466765.1 Burkholderia sp. AU4i
GTGCGGCCCGGGTGAGCGGGCCGCGCGCGGGCCGGTGCGAAACCGGCCGGTCAGGCCGCGAGCTTGCGGCGATGGCGCCAGAGGCTCGCGACGACGGCAACCAGGATCGCGGCGAAGCCGATCAGGGCCCAGCCGGGCAGCAGGATGCCGAGGATCGGCGGGTAGACGGTCTCGCACAGCCCGGCGACCTTGAACATGCCGGGGAACCACTGCGCGGGCGGCAGGCTGTCGACGATCGGCTGCAGCGTGTCGAAGCCGCAGCTGAAGCCCGGATTCATCTGGATCGACAAATGCCGGGCGGCCGTGCCGACGCCGCCGGCGGCGGCGATCGCGATCAGCAGCTCGAGCACCCAGATGACGCGCCAGTTGCGGATCCCGGCGGCCAGGAACGCGAAGATCCCGATCGCGCAGAAGAAGTAGCGCTGGATGATGCACAGCGGGCAGGGATCTTCGTTCTTTACATACTGCAGGTAGAGCGCACCGGCCAGCAGGGCGATGCACACCCAGCCGAGCAGCATCAGCAGGCGGCGTTCGCGGCGGATTGCGAGCGTGTAGTCGTTCATGTCGGCGGGGTTCCTCGTGGGGTCGGTCCGGAAAACAATCGCGCGATTTTAGCGCGAACGGTCTGGCACGAAACTGACAGCGCGCGTGCGGCAACCTGCCGCACCGCGCGTCCTGTCCGCCGGCGCTCGGCTGGCTGCGTTCAGCGGATCGTATTGAGCACGGCCTCGACGGCCTGGCCGATCGCGAGCAGCGCGTCGTCGCGATGCGGTGCGGCCGCGAGCATCAGGCCGACCGGCGCCGCGTCGCGCGGATGGCACGGCAGCGACAGCGCGCACGCGTCGAGGAAGTTGAACGCGCTCGGGTTGCGCAGGATCAGCGCGTTGGTGCGCGTGAACGCGGCGTCGTCCGTTTCGAGGTCGGCGATGCGCGGCGGCACGACCGGCACCGTCGGCGCGACGAGCGCATCGAAGCGCGCCCAGACCGTGTGCGCGGCTTCGTCGAGCATCGCCGTGCGCGCGGCGAGCAGGTCGAGATAGTCGGCCGCGCTCGCGGGTTCGCCCTTCAGGATGCGCGTGAGCACGCGCGGATCGTACTGGTCGCGGTGCCGCGCGAGCAGCGGGCGATGCCATGCGTACGCCTCGATCGGCGAGAAGCCGAAGCGGTTGACGTCCGGCAGCCGGTCGAGTGCCGGGAAGCGCACTTCCGTGACGATCGCGCCGGCGGCTTCGAGGTGCTTGAGCGCGGCGTCGAGCGCGGCCGCGACGTCGGCATCGACACCGTCCGTCACGTAGTTCGTCAACACGCCGAGCCTTACGCCCTCGAGCGGCCGGGCGGCCGGCACGTGCGGTTCGAGGCCCGCGAGCATCCGGTCGACGAGCGCGCAGCAGGCGACCGTCAGGCCGATCGGGCCGAACGAGTCGAGTGTCGTCGACAGCGGTACGCCGCCTTGTGTCGGGATCCGGCTCGCGGTCGGCTTGAATCCCGTCAGCCCGCACAGTGCGGCCGGAATGCGGATCGAGCCGC
>NZ_ASSI01000367.1:0-681 GCF_000466765.1 Burkholderia sp. AU4i
GGGTGCGATGGCGCGCCGCAGCGTGCTTGCGCCGGGCGTCTGCGCACTGTGCGCGCATGCGTGCGACCTGTGCGCGGCCGAGTGTCTGCGGCATGCGCACGCCCATTGCCGTCGCTGCGCACTCGCGTGCGAAGCGTGCGCGGCGATGTGCCGCGCGATGGCCTGAGCACGGCCGGCTACGGCGTACGCTGAATCCGGTGGGCGACGCGCTCCAGCAGCGCGTCGAGCACGACCATCTCGACAGGCTTCACGAGATGGTCGTCGAAGCCCGCGCGTTCGGTCCGCGCGAGATCCGACGCGCGCGCGTGGCCGGACAGCGCGACGCAGGTCGTGTCGCGCAACGCGTCGATCGCGCGCAGTTCGTACAGCAACGTGAAGCCGTCGACGTCGGGCATCGTCAGGTCGACGAGCATCAGGTGCGGGACGAAGTCGCGGGCGAGTGCCAGCGCTTCGTCGGCCCGGTAGGCGACGCGCGGCGCGTGTCCCTTCATCTGCAGCAGCACGGCGAGCGTGTCGGCGGAATCCCGGTTGTCGTCGACGACGACGATGCGCAGCGGCGTGGCGACCGGCTGAGCGATGGCGGCCGGCTCGGGCACGCAGACGCGTTCCGTGCGCCCCACCCGGTCGATCGGCAACCGCACCGTGAACGTCGCGCCGCGGCCGGGCCCGGCGCTTTCGGCG
>NZ_ASSI01000368.1:0-3026 GCF_000466765.1 Burkholderia sp. AU4i
CGAACGTCGGCGGCCACATCGCGACCTACCAGTCGGCCGCGGTGCTGTACGACGTCGGTTTCGATCACTTCTTCCGCGGCCGCACCGATACCTTCGACGGCGACATGGTCTACATCCAGGGCCATTCGGCGCCCGGCATCTACGGCCGCGCGTACCTGGAAGGCCGCATCACGGACGCGCAACTCGACAACTTCCGCCGCGAGACCGGCCGCGAAGCGGGACGCGACGGGCTGTCGTCGTATCCGCATCCGCGGCTGATGCCGGATTTCTGGCAATTCCCCACCGTGTCGATGGGGCTCGGGCCGCTCACGGCCGCGTATCAGGCGCGCTTCATGCGCTACCTCGAATATCGCGGGCTGAAAGCGCACCAAGGCCGCAAGGTCTGGGCATTTCTCGGCGACGGCGAAATGGACCAGCCCGAATCGCTCGCCGCGATCTCGCTCGCCGGGCGCGAACGGCTCGACAACCTGATCTTCGTCGTCAACTGCAACCTGCAGCGTCTCGACGGCCCGGTACGCGGCAACGGCAAGGTCATCCAGGAACTCGAAGGCACGTTCCGCGCGGCGGGCTGGAACGTCGTGAAGGTGATCTGGGGCGGCGGCTGGGATCGCCTGCTCGAACGCGACACAACGGGCCTGCTGCGTCAGCGCATGATGGAATGCGTCGACGGCGACTACCAGACCTTCAAGTCGCAGAACGGCGCATACGTGCGCGAGCATTTCTTCGGCAAGTATCCCGAGCTGCTCGAGCTCGTCGCCGACCTGTCCGACGACGACATCTGGAAACTCGCGCGCGGCGGCCACGATCCGGAAAAGGTGCATGCGGCCTATACGCAGGCGATGCACGCGGACGGGCGGCCGACCGTCGTGCTCGCGAAGACGGTCAAGGGCTTCGGAATGGGCGAAGCCGGCGAAGGCCAGAACGTGAACCACCAGTTGAAGAAGATGAGCGCGGACGCCGTACGCGCGTTCCGCGACCGCTTCGCGCTGCCGGTCAGCGACGCGCAACTCGACGACCTGCCGTACCTGAAACCCGAACCCGGCAGCGCCGAGGCACGCTACTTCGCGGAACGCCGCGCCGCGCTCGGCGGCCACGTACCGGCCCGCTTCAGCGACGTGGCGCCACTGCCGGTGCCGCCGCTCGCCGCGTTCGACGCGCAGCTCAAGGACAGCGGCGAACGCGCGCTGTCCACGACGATGGCGTTCGTGCGCATCCTCGGCACGCTGCTGAAGGACCCGGCACTCGGCAAGCTGGTCGTCCCGATCGTGCCGGACGAATCCCGCACGTTCGGGATGGAGGGGCTGTTCCGCCAGATCGGCATCCACTCGCATCTCGGCCAGCTCTATACGCCGCAGGACGCGGGCCAGCTCAGCTACTACCGGGAAGCGAAGGACGGGCAGATCCTGCAGGAAGGGATCAACGAATCGGGCGCGATCGCGTCGTGGATCGCGGCCGGTACCGCCTACAGCAACCACGGCCTGCCGGCGATCCCGTTCTACATCTTCTATTCGATGTTCGGGCTGCAGCGGGTCGGCGATCTCGCGTGGGCGGCCGGCGACGCGCGTACGCGCGGCTTCCTGCTCGGCGCGACGTCGGGCCGCACGACGCTGATGGGCGAAGGGCTGCAGCACGACGACGGGCACAGCCACGTGCTGTCGTCGGTGATTCCGAACTGCGTGTCGTACGACCCGACCTATGCGTACGAACTCGCGGTGATCGTGCGCGACGGCCTGCGGCGGATGTTCGCGGAACAGGAGGACGTCTACTACTACATCACGCTGCTCAACGAGAACTACCCGCATCCGGCGCTGCCCGACGGCGCGGAGGCCGGCATTCTCAAGGGCCTCTACCTGCTGCGCGAAGGCGCGTCGCGCGCGGCCGACGTGCCGCACGTGCAGTTGATGGGCAGCGGCGCGATCCTGCGTGAAGCGATCGCCGCGAGCGACCTGCTCGCGCAGGACTTCGGCGTGTCGAGCGACGTGTGGAGCGCGACGAGCCTGAACGAGCTGCGCCGCGACGGGCTGGCCGCCGAACGCTGGAACCTGCTGCACCCCGATGAAGCGCCGCGCGTGCCGTACGTGCAGCAATGCCTCGACGGCCGCACGGGGCCGGTGGTCGTCGCGACCGATTACATGAAGATCGTCGGCGACCAGATCCGTGCGTTCGTCGACGGCCGGCGCTTCGTGTCGCTCGGCACCGACGGCTTCGGCCGCTCGGATACGCGCGACGCGCTGCGCACGTTCTTCGAGGTCGACCGGCACTTCATCGTGGTCGCGGCGCTGAAGGCGCTCGCCGACGACGGCGCGATCCCGCGTGCACGCGTCGGCGAAGCCATCCGGCGCTACGGCATCGACATCGACAAGATCGATCCGGCCAGCGTGTAGTCACGCGCCGCGCGGCAGGCAGGTTGCGCCGGCCTGCCGCGCCGCCTTGCCCGCGCTACTGCCCCGACTGCGCGAGCGGGCCTTGCGGCCCCTGCCCCGTTCCCGACGGCCAGCCGCCCGCAAGCGCCTTGTACAGCGCGACCGTCGACGCCGCACTGCGCATCTGCCCGTCGGCCGCCGCATCCTGCGCCTGCAGCAGCGTGCGTTGCGCGTCGAGCACTTCGTAGTAGTCGATCGCGCCCGCCGAAAAACGCGCCTGCGCCAGTTGCGCGGCACGCGCGCTGTCGGTCGCGGCCCGCACGAGATGGTCCGTCTCGTCACGCGTGCGTGCCGCCCGCAGCAGCGCGTTCTCCGTTTCCTCCAGCGCCCCGAGCACGGTCTGCCGGTATTGCGCGAGCTGCCCGGCCGCTTCCGCATCGCTCGCGGCGATCCGTGCGCGCACGCGGCCGACGTCGAGGAACGACCAGTCGATGCCGAGCGCGACCAGGTTCGTATCGCTGCCCGCGCGGAAGAACCCGTAGCTGCTCGTCGCGCTGCCGAGCAGGCCCGACAGCGTGAAACGCGGAAACAGGTCGGCCGTCGCGACGCCGACGCGTGCGGTCGCCGCGTGCAGCCGCGCCTCGGCGGCCGCGACGTCGGGCC
>NZ_ASSI01000369.1:0-579 GCF_000466765.1 Burkholderia sp. AU4i
TGGGCCAGCAGGCCGAGGCGCTCGGCGTCGAGATCTTCCCCGGCTTCCCGGCCGCGGAGATTCTCTACAACGACGACGGTTCCGTGAAAGGCGTCGCCACCGGCAACATGGGCGTGGGCAAGGACGGCGAGCCGACCGAGAACTTCCAGCTCGGCATGGAACTGCACGCGAAGTACACGCTGTTCGCCGAAGGCTGCCGCGGCCACCTCGGCCGCCAGCTGATCTCGAAGTTCAAGCTCGACGCGAACGCCGATCCGCAGGCTTACGGGATCGGCATCAAGGAGCTGTGGGAAATCGATCCGGCCAAGCACAAGCCGGGCCTCGTGATCCACACGGCCGGCTGGCCGCTGAAGTCGGACACCTACGGCGGCTCGTTCCTGTATCACATGGACAACAACCAGGTCGTGGTCGGCTTCGTGGTGGGCCTGGGCTACACGAACCCGTACCTGTCGCCGTTCGAGGAATTCCAGCGCTACAAGACGCACCCGTCGATCCGTGCGTTCCTCGAAGGCGGCAAGCGCGTGTCGTACGGCGCGCGCGCGATCACGGCGGGCGGCCTGCTGTCGCTGCCGAAGACGG
>NZ_ASSI01000370.1:0-579 GCF_000466765.1 Burkholderia sp. AU4i
TGGGCCAGCAGGCCGAGGCGCTGGGCGTCGAGATCTTCCCCGGCTTCCCGGCTGCGGAGATTCTCTACAACGACGACGGCTCCGTGAAAGGCGTCGCGACCGGCAACATGGGCGTGGGCAAGGACGGCGAGCCGACCGAGAACTTCCAGCTCGGCATGGAGCTGCACGCGAAGTACACGCTGTTCGCCGAAGGCTGCCGTGGCCACCTCGGCCGCCAGCTGATCTCGAAGTTCAAGCTCGACGCGAACGCCGATCCGCAGGCGTACGGGATCGGCATCAAGGAGCTGTGGGAAATCGATCCCGCGAAGCACAAGCCGGGCCTCGTGATCCACACGGCCGGCTGGCCGCTGAAGTCCGACACCTACGGCGGCTCGTTCCTGTATCACATGGACAACAACCAGGTCGTGGTCGGCTTCGTGGTGGGCCTGGGCTACACGAACCCGTACCTGTCGCCGTTCGAGGAATTCCAGCGCTACAAGACGCACCCGTCGATCCGCGCGTTCCTCGAAGGCGGCAAGCGCGTGTCGTACGGCGCGCGCGCGATTACGGCGGGCGGTCTGCTGTCGCTGCCGAAGACGG
>NZ_ASSI01000371.1:0-10924 GCF_000466765.1 Burkholderia sp. AU4i
CGGCGCGGCGTTCAACGGCGGCACGGGTGCGGCCGTCGGCGCAGGCGCGGGGCTGCTCGCGGGCAGTGTGGTCGGTGCCGGTGCGGCGCAAGGCTCGGCCTACGACATCCAGCGCCGCTACGACTACGGCTACCTGCAATGCATGTACGCGACCGGCAACCGCGTGCCGGTGCCGGGCGGGATGAGCGGCGGCGGTGGATACGGCGGTGGCGGATACGGCGGCGCACCGCGCGCGGCGCCGCCGATGCCGCCGGCGGGTGTCCAGCCGCCGCCGCCGCGCTACTGACGGCGGCCCGGGCGGCGGCGTGCCGCATCGCGTGCCGGTGCGCCGTGCACACGTCGCCCGCCGGCCGTCGGCACACACACGCTGCGTGAATTGCGTACACTCTGAGTCTCGTTTCGGCAGGGCCGGGCGCATCGGTTCCGGTCCGCGTTTACCCAGGACTCAGCGATGATCGATTTACGCAGCGATACCGTGACACGTCCGAGCCAGGCAATGCTGGCCGCGATGACTGCCGCCGAAGTCGGCGACGACGTATGGGGTGACGACCCGACCGTGCTGCGCCTGCAGGCGGTGATGGCCGAGCGGGCCGGCAAGGAAGCCGGCCTGTTCTTCCCGAGCGGCACGCAGAGCAACCTCGCCGCGCTGATGGCCCATTGCGAACGCGGCGACGAGTACATCGTCGGCCAGCTCGCGCACACCTACAAGTACGAAGGCGGCGGTGCGGCCGTGCTGGGCAGCATCCAGCCGCAGCCGATCGAGAACGCGCCGGACGGCACGCTGCCGCTCGCGAAGATCGCCGCGGCGATCAAGCCGATCGACAATCACTTTGCCCGCACGCGCCTGCTCGCGCTCGAAAACACGATCGGCGGCCAGGTCTTGCCGGAAGGCTATGTCCGAGAAGCCACCGCGTTCGCGCGCAGCCGCGGGTTGGCGCTGCATCTCGACGGCGCGCGCGTGTGCAACGCCGCCGTCGCGTCGGGCCGTTCGATCGCCGAGCTGTGCGCGCCGTTCGACACCGTGTCGATCTGTTTCTCGAAAGGGCTCGGTACACCGGTCGGCTCGGTGCTGGTCGGCAACCGCGTGCTGATCGAGCGCGCGCAGCGCTGGCGCAAGGTGCTCGGCGGCGCGATGCGGCAGTCGGGCATTCTCGCGGCCGCGTGCCTGTATGCGCTCGACCACAACGTCGAGCGGCTCGCGGACGATCACGCGAACGCCGCGCATCTCGCGGCGGGCCTTGCGCGCATCGACGCGGTGAAGGTGCTGTCGCACGCGACGAACATGGTGTTCGCGCAATTTCCCGAAGCCGATTGCGCGCCGCTCGAGGCGTGGCTCAAGGAGCGCGGGATCCTCACGCAGATGCTGTACGCGTCGCGCTTCGTCACGCACTGCGACGTGTCGCGCGCGGACATCGATACCTTCATCGACGCGGTCGGCGCGTATTTCGCGCAGCGCCGCGCGTAACGGGGAATGCGCCGGCCGGCGGGAGAGCCGGCACGAGGTGGCGCGAAGCAGGGAGCGAAGAGGCGACGGGGGCGACGAGGCAACCCGTCTGTCGATATCGGGCGAGCCGGCGGATTACGCTTGCCGGGGTGCGTCGGCGGGTGGCGTGCCGTCGCGGAACAGCGTTTTCAGCTGCGTGCGCAGTTCGGCGCTGTCGGTGTGCTGGTGCACCAGCACCGCATGTTGCACGGCGGCCTCCAGCAGTTCGTTGTCGGAGTCGGCGGAAATCGCGACCGAGCAGTTCGTCGCGCTGGGAAACTCGCGGCAATCGATATAGCGGCGGGACATGATGTTCTCCTTGCGGGAAAGGGAACGGCCGGATGTGCGTGATCGGCCGCGCGGCGCGTTCGCGAGGCCGATGGAAAAAGTATAGGCGGCGCGGCAGGGTTTCTCGCTGCGATGCGTACCGCGCCGCGCGCCATGCACCGCCCCGGCGGTGTCGATCACCCGCGCGTCACGGCAGCGGCGCGAGCAGCCGGCGTGCCGCCTCGACGACGCGTTCCGACAACGACGCCATCGTCGGCGACTGCACGGTCCACGCGTGCCAGTACAGCGTGACGTCGGTCGGATGCGCGGGCGCGAGATCGACGAGCCCCTGCGCGTCGAGCGGCGCGGCGCCGATCAGCGGCTCCGGCACCATCGCGTAGCCGAGGCCGTGCCGCACCGCCGCGAAGTGCGAATGGGTGCCCGGCACGTAGTGGCACGGGTAGGCGCCCTCGGGCAGCCCGAACTTCTCCTTCAGGAACGACGACTGCAGCGTATCGCGCCGCGAGTACGCGACGACGGGCGCCTTGCGCGCGCTCGTGCGGTTCAGCCCGCGCGGGAACCAGCGCACCGCGAACGCGGCGGCCGCGAGCAGCCGGTAGCGCATCGTGCCGAGCGGCGTCGCGAGACAGCCGCGCATCGGCTTCGGCTCGGTCGTCACGCAGCCCACCGCCATCCCGCTTTCGAGCAGCGCGAACGTGTGGTCCTGGTCTTCGACGATCAGCTCGAACAGGATGCGCTCGCCGGCGAGTACGGACGTCAGTGCCGGGAGAAACCACGTGCCGAGGCTGTCGGAGTTGAGCGCGATCGTGACCGAGATCGGCGATTCGCGCTCGGTCGCGAGCGTGCTTTGCAGGTCGGCCTGCAGCAGCGCGACGCGGCGCAGGTGCTGCAGCACGCGCTGCCCGGCCACCGTCGGACGGCACGGCCGCGTGCGCAGCACGAGCGGCGTGCCGAGGCTCGCTTCCAGTGCGCGGACCCGCTGCGTGACGGCCGATGCGGTCACGTGCAGGCGCACGGCCGCCTGCTCGAAGCTGCCCGTGTCGGCGACGGCCAGCAGTGCGGCGGCCTGCTTCGGATCGATCGTCATCGACATGTCGGTGGCATTCCTGTGAACGTAAGACGAGAAGAGCCGCTAGTGTAAGGCAGCCCGCACGCGCGCCCGGTTGCCGCGCATCGTGCTGCCGTGCCGCATTCGTCGTCGGAATCGGCCAAGACATCGCGCACGCCGCGTCCCGGTGGTGCGCACATTTTGAACTAGGCTATATGAACGCGCGGAACCCGGGCATGTGCCATGCCTGCACTCCGCGCGCGGACGATCGCGCGTCGCGCGCAAGCCGCGGCGCGGGCGTCGTGACGATTCCCATTTGACGGAGACGAACATGTCGATTCGACTAGGCGAGGACGCGCCCGATTTCACCGCGGAGACCACCGAGGGAACGATCCGCTTTCATGAATGGATCGGCGACCATTGGGCGATCCTGTTTTCCCATCCGAAGGATTTCACGCCGGTATGCACGACCGAACTCGGCTACATGGCCGGGCTCAAGCCGGAATTCGACAAGCGCAACACGAAGATCATCGGGCTTTCGATCGATCCGGTCAGCGATCACCGGAAGTGGGTGGCGGATATCGCCGAGACGCAGGGTCACGCGGTCAACTATCCGCTGATCGGCGACGACGAGCTGAAGGTCGCGAAGCTGTACGACATGATTCATCCGAACGCGGGCGGCGGCCCGCGCACGGCGGTCGACAACGCGACCGTGCGCTCGGTGTTCGTCATCGGGCCGGACAAGAAAGTCAAGGCGATGCTCGTTTATCCGATGAGCGCGGGACGCAATTTCGACGAGGTGCTGCGCCTGCTCGACGCGTTGCAGCTCAACGCGCAGCATACGGTGGCGACGCCGGTCAACTGGCGGCCCGGCGACGATGTCATCATTCCGACGTCGGTGTCGGACGATGCGGCCAGGCAGAAGTATCCGCAGGGCTTCCGGACGCTGAAGCCGTACCTGCGTTACGTGACGCAGCCGGGCTGACGCGCCGTGCCGGCCGGATGCCGGCAGTGCAGGACCACGACGGGGCGGCCCGCGCGGCGACAGTGGCGGCAGCGGCGGCCCGCGCCGGCCAATGCGCATCAACCAGCGACGGAGCGACTTCGCGATGATCTTCCGGCAACTCTTCGACCCGCAATCGTCGACATACACGTACCTGCTCGCCGACCCCGCGTCGCGCGAAGCGCTGCTGATCGATCCGGTGTTCGAGCAGGTGCGTCGTGACGCGGCGCTGCTCGACGAGCTCGGGCTGCGGCTCGTCGCGACCGTCGACACGCACGTGCATGCCGATCACGTGACGGGCGCGTGGCTGCTGAAGCAGCGCACGGGCAGCGCGATCGCGATCTCGGCCGCGAGCGGCGCGCAGGGCGCCGATCGTTACCTGAACGACGGCGACCGCTGTGCGTTCGGCGCGCGCTACCTGACCGTGCGCGCGACGCCCGGCCACACGAGCGGCTGCATCAGCCTCGTGCTCGACGACGAATCGATGGCGTTCACCGGCGATTGCCTGCTGATCCGCGGCACCGGCCGCACCGACTTCCAGCAGGGCGACCCGCGCGCGCTGTATCGCGCGGTGCACGGCCGGCTTTTCACGCTGCCGGCCGCGTGCCTGCTGTATCCGGCGCACGACTATCGCGGGCTCACGGTAACGAGCGTCGGCGAGGAGCGGCGCTTCAATCCGCGCCTCGGTGGCGATCTGAGCGAAGACGATTTCGCGGGCTACATGCGCAACCTCGGGCTCGCGCACCCGCGCCAGATCGATGTCGCGGTGCCGGCGAACCTTCAATGCGGCGTCGCCGCGAACGCGCCCGATGCGCAGGCGGCACCCGACTGGGCGCCGCTCGTCTACACGTTCGCCGGGTTCTGGGAAATCGATCCGCAATGGCTCGAGGATCATTTGCAGGCGGTGCAGGTGGTCGACGTGCGCGAGCCGGACGAATTCACGGGCCCGCTCGGCCATCTGCCCGGCGCGACGCCGATTCCGCTCGGCGAACTGGCCGCGCGTGCCGGCGAGATCGCGCGCGACCGGCCGGTCGTGACCGTGTGCCGGGCCGGCGGGCGATCCGCGCAGGCGACCGTGATCCTGCTGAAAGCCGGCTTCGACACGGTCGCCAATCTCGGCGGCGGGATGCTGCGCTGGCGTGCCGAGGGGCGCGTCGTGATGGACGGCCGGTCGTAACGGCACAAGTCGCACGACAAAAAAATTCCGGACCGCTGTCGAAACGGCCGGGTGCCGTTCGTCGTCAAGGTATCCGATCACGTGCGCCGCACGACGCGGCGCCGAAACCCGGAGAGACCGCACGATGATACCGACGCTTTACGCCCATCCCTTTTCGTCCTACTGCCAGAAGGTGCTGACCGCGCTGTACGAGAACGGCACGCCGTTCGCGTATCGCGTGCTCGCGCACGACGATCCGAAGCCGATGCAGGAACTGGCCGCGCTGTGGCCGCTGAAGCGCTTTCCGGTGCTCGTCGATGCCGGCCGCACCGTGATCGAGGCGTCCATCATCATCGAGTACCTCGGCCTGAACCATCCGGGCCCCGTGCGGCTGCTGCCCGACGATCCGCACGCGGCGCTCGAGGTGCGCACGATGGATCGTTTCTTCGACAACTACGTGTCGACGCCGCAGCAGAAGGTCGTGTTCGATGCGCTGCGGCCGGAAGCCGAGCGCGATGCACGCGGTGTCGCCGATGCGCGCGCGATGCTCGACACGTCGTATGCGTGGCTGGACAGGAAGATGGCCGATCGCGAATGGGCGGCCGGCGACCGCTTCAGCCTCGCCGACTGCGGCGCGGCGCCGTTCCTGTTCTATGCGGACTGGACGCACCGGATCGATCCGTCGTTCGCGAACGTGATCGCGTATCGCAAGCGTCTGCTGGCGCGGCCGTCGTTTGCGCGCGCGGTCGACGAGGCACGGCCGTATCGTCCGTTCTTTCCGCTGGGCGCGCCCGATCGCGACTGAACGGCGCGGGCGTCGCGCGGCGCGCCGACGCCGCGCATGGCCGGCAGCGCGTGCCGGGGCGACGGAACGAAAGCAGCGGCAGCATCGCGGCGTCCCCCGTTACATCGTGCGGGTGGCCGACTGCGCGAGCGTCAGCAGTTCGTCGAACTGCGTGATCAGCTCGAAGCACAGCAGGAACGCGAGCGTATAGGCCGGCGCGGGGAAGCGCCGGATCGTCGCCAGCACCTGCGGCGCGAAGCGCGAGCGGATCGCGTCGCGCGTCAGCAGCCATGCGATCGCGATGCCGATCGCGGCGCCGGCGATCAGGTCGGTCGGGTAGTGGAAGCCGAGATAGGCGCGCGGTACGCAGATGAACACGACCGCATACAGCAGCGCGAGCACGCCGACGCGGCGCGCGATGATGAAGATGCCGGTGGCGATCGCCATCCACAGCATCGCGTGATCGCTGGGAAACGAACTCCATGCCTGCAGCGTGGCCGCGCGCAGCCCTGCCGACGGGAAGTGCAGGTGCAGTTCGGGGTTGTAGATCGGCCGCACGCGGAACGGCAGCACCTGGGCGAGCAGCCGGCCGAACGCGAGCGCAATGAGCCCGCTCGCGATCGTCGCGACGACCAGTTCGCGCTGCCGCTCGCGGTTCGGGCCCGGCTGGAACCACAGCCAGCACAGTACGGGAATGAGCACGAAGCCCTTGAACGTGTACAGGCCCGCGATCACGCGGATCGCGTGATTCATCAGCGGTCCGAACGTGATGTGGGTGAGGAAGGTCTGGATCGTGGTGTCGAAATTGTTCATGTCGTGCGATCCCGGCGGACGCCCGATGCATTGCGCGCGGCCGGCCGGATCTGGAAGTGCGCTCGCACCGGAGCGCAACGGGGGGCAAGTATGGTCACCCGTTATTTCGAAGAAAATGCGAAAAAATACCGGGAATCCCCTGATGAAACGGGGCTGTGCGATTGGGGTCGGATGGGCGAGTGCCGTGTGGCGGGGGGATCGGAATCGTCCGATATTTCCGCGTCGATGCGCGCGGGCATCGGAAAAATAATCGGTAGAACTGGACAGTCGCGCGGGCCGGTGCGGATCTCGCGCCGGATGCGCGCGAATCTGCCGGGTCGCGCGGCGTCATGCGTGCGCCGATCGAAAATAAAAGAAAAGGCGGGCAAGGCCTGTGGGCCTGCCCGCCATGGGCGTGCGGTGCGGAAATTCAGCGGCGCCGGATTCGCGCCGTGAGCGCCGTGAGGGCCGGCCGGCCGCGGCGCCGTCAGCCGCGCCGGATGCCTTCGGGCAGTGCGCTGATGCGGCGCACTTCGGGCGAATCGAGCCACGTGCGCGACGTCGCGCAGTCGGCGAACATGTCGGTCGCATCCTCGCCCCAGAACAGGTCGCCGTCGAGTTCGAAGGTCGGCACGCCGAATACGCCGTGCGCGATCGCATCGTCGGTGTTCGCGCGCAGCGCGTCCTTGACCGGCTGGGCTTCGACGGCCGTCACGCCTTCCGGGAAGCCGACGGCTTCGCACAGCGCGGCGAAGCCTTCCGGCGTCGACACGTCCTGGCCGTCGCGCCAGATATGCCGGAAGATCCGGCGGATCGCGTCGGGTGAACTGCCCATCGCGATCGCGAGACGCAGCGGCCGGATCGGATTGAACGGGTGCGCGGGCGGCATCCGGAATGCAATGCCGAGCTTGTCCGCGCGATATTGCGCGTGGCGATAGGTGAAGACGCGTTTCGCCGCGATCTCGGCCGGCGCTTTCTGGCCCCAGTGTGAGAGCAGTGCGCCGAGCACGATGGGCCGCGGCTCGAACGCGGCGGCGGCCGGCAACCGGTCGAACTGTTCCTGCTGCAGGTACGCGAACGGCGAGACGAAATCGAAATACCAGCTGGCGGTGCGCGCGGCGTTCATGGTGGCTGCCCTCATGGGTGTCCGGTTGGCGGTGGCACGCGCGGCACGCCCGCAGGCGGCGCGCGATGCATGCATCGGCGGCCAGTGTCGCACGCGGCTGCCTTTTGCGTCGTTGCGTTGTAGCGCTGTTGCGTGGCGGTGCACGCGCCGCCGGTCACGGCGCCGTGTCGTCGTGGCCTGCTGCCGACGCGAACTGCGCGAGGCTGTCACGTACGGCCGGCGCGTCATAGCGTGCGCCTGCGCCGCCGAGCGCCACGGTCGCCTTCTGCGCGAGCGGCAGCAGCATCGCGAGCGCTGCCGCCATGGCCGGTGCGGCGGCGAGCCGCGATTTCGGGCCCGATACGGTCAGCGCGCCCACACACTCGCCGGCCGCACCGAACACGGGTACGGACGCCGAAGCCGTCTCGGGGTCGCGCTCGCCGTAAGACGCGGCCCAGAGTCGTTCGCGCACGTCGTGCCATTGCGCATCCTGCGTATCGGTGAACGCCAGCAGCACCTTCCCGGACGCGCCCTGGCGAACCGGAAATTCCTCGCCGACACGAATCGACACGCGCACCGCGCGGGCGGGCTCGACCCGGTACAGCACCGAGCGCATGTTGCCCTGGCGCACGTAGAACGATGCCGTTTCGCCGAGTTCGCGGCTGAGCGTTTCGAGCAGCGGCTCGACCACCGGGCCGACCCGAAACGAACGCTGGTACAGCGCGGCGAGCCGCAGCGGCTCGTGCCCGATCGCGTATTGGCCGTCGTCGAGCTTGCGCATGAAGCCGCCATGCTCGAGCGCGGCGAGCAGGCGCAGGATCGTGCTCTTGTACAGCCCGGTGCGGCGCGACAGCTCCGCGAGCGACAGCCGATCGTCGGTTTGCCCGAAGGCGCGGAGGATCGCAAACGCGCGATCGAGGACGGCGACCCCGCTGGACGCTTCTTCGGCCGGCGAATCGGGCTCGTTGCCGGCGTGATCGGTGTGAGTCGTAGGCACTGCCTGCTTCCTTCAGAGGATGATCGGCCGACTATATCGTTCTGTCTGGCAGAACTCAAGTTCCATAAAATCGCAATTTCACGGGTATACCCCGCTTACAGCGCATTCGATGCACGCTTAGAGTTCTGTCAAACAGAACGATGTTCTTTCAGATAGAACAGTGGAGTATCAAATGAGCGTTTCCGAATATCCGAAGGTGCTGGTCAGCGAGGTCGGGCCGCGCGACGGCCTGCAGAGCATCCGGGCCGTGATGCCGACGGCCGGCAAGCTGCGCTGGATCACGGCGCTGGCCGCGGCCGGCTTGCGCGAGATCGAGGTCGGGTCGTTCGTGCCCGCGAGGCTGTTGCCGCAGATGGCCGACGTGCGTGAGGTCGTCGCGCATGCGCTGGCGATTCCCGGGCTGCATGTCGCCGCGCTCGCGCCGAACCTGCGCGGCGCCGAGGGCGCATTCGAAGCAGGCGTGCACAAGCTGACGCTGCCGGTATCGGTGACGGAGGCGCATTCGCTGGCGAATATCCGCAAGACGCCCGCGCAGATGATCGACGAGGTGCGCGCGATCGTCGCGCTGCGCGATGCGCGGTTCCCGTCGGTGCAGATCGAGGCGGGCGTGTCGGTCGCGTTCGGCTGCACGATCGCGGGCGCCGTCAGCGACGACGAGACGATCGCGATGGCGGTGGCGATGGCCGAATGCGGGGTCGACGAGATCGGGCTGTCCGACACGAGCGGTTATGCGAACCCGGCGCAGGTACGCCGGCTGTTTGTCCGGCTGCGCCGGGAAGTCGGCGACAAGGCAGGCGGCGCGCATTTCCACAACACGCGCGGGCAGGGGCTCGCCAACGTCGTCGCGGCGCTCGACGCGGGCGTGACGACGATCGATGCGAGCCAGGGGGGCCTCGGCGGTTGCCCGTATGCGCCGGGTGCGACCGGCAACATCGTCACCGAGGATCTCGTGTTCCTGCTCGAATCGATGGGATTCGACACGGGTATCGACGTCGACGCCCTGCTCGCCGCGCGCGCGATCCTGCACGCGGCGCTGCCGGCCGAGGCGTTGTACGGCCATGTGCCGGACGCCGGTTTGCCGAAGGGCTTCCTTTATGCGGACGGCCGTTCTCCAACCGTGCCGCAACCGGAAGGATGCCTGGCGGGAGTCGCGCAATGAACGGCCGCCAACCCGCTTCGATGCTGCCGTACGCCGGCGTCCGCGTGATCGAGATGACGCATATGGTGATGGGCCCGACCTGCGGGATGCTGCTCGCGGATCTCGGCGCGGAAGTCATCAAGATCGAACCGATCGCCGGCGACAGCACGCGCGCGCTGCGCGGTTCGGGCGCGGGATTCTTCGGGATGTTCAACCGCAACAAGAAGAGCCTCGCGGTCGACGTGAAGGATCCGCGCGGGCTCGAGATCGTGCTGCGGCTCGTCGCGACGGCGGACGTGTTCAGCGAGAACTTCAAGAGCGGCACGATGGACCGGCTCGGCCTCGGTTATCCGGCGCTGCACTCGCTGAATCCGCGCATCGTGTACGTGTCGCACAAGGGCTTCCTGCCGGGGCCGTACGAGCATCGCACCGCGCTCGACGAGGTGGTGCAGATGATGGGCGGCCTCGCGTACATGACCGGCCCGGAGGGGCGGCCGCTGCGCGCGGGCGCGAGCGTGAACGACATCATGGGCGGCATGTTCGGCGCGATCGGCGCGATGGCCGCGCTCGCGCAGCGCGAGCGCACCGGCCGCGGCCAGCAGGTGCAGAGTTCGCTGTTCGAAAACAACGTGTTCCTCGTGGCGCAGCACATGATGCAGTTCGCGGTGACGGGGCAGGCCGCATCGCCGATGCCGAGCCGGATTTCCGCGTGGGCCGTCTACGACGTGTTCTCCGTGAAGGACGGCGAGCAGATCTTTCTCGCGGTCGTGTCGGATACGCAGTGGGCGCTGTTCTGCGATGCGTTCGGGCTGGCTGCGCTGAAGGACGATGCGCGCCTCGCGACCAACAACCTGCGCGTGCAGGCGCGCGAGTGGCTGCTGCCAGAACTGCGCGCGCGGCTCGCGCCGCATTCGGCCGCGGAGATCGGCGCGATCTTCGAGTCGATCGGCCTGCCGTATGCACCGATCACCAGGCCGCAGGACCTGTTCGACGATCCGCACCTGCTGGCGACGGGCGGCCTCGCGGACGTGACGTTGCCGGCCGATGCGAGCAGCGCCGGGCGGCCGGTCGACACGCGCACCGCGCTGCTGCCGCTCACGCTCGCGGGCGAGCGCCTGCGGCTGCGCTCG
>NZ_ASSI01000372.1:0-5253 GCF_000466765.1 Burkholderia sp. AU4i
TCTTGGGTCCCGGTCGGCCTGAAATGCAAACCAACCGCAGATGGAGGTCACGATGGAAACGAACCGACTGCACCATTGGATAGTAGTCCTGCACTGTGCGTACATGGAATACACGTACACGCCGTGGGATGGCCGGAACTACTACCGACGCACCGTCGCTTACGACCACGTTGTCTGGTGTTGACGGACACCAGCGAACGCCTGACGCCTCGCATCAAAAACTGAATCTTCAACGGAGAAAGCCATGAAACTCGCAACCAAGTTTGGCAACAGCGCCCCGATCGTTCGCTCCACTTCGCCCCTTACCGACGATCAAATTCGTGCGGTCGCGCCGTCGATCTTCGCCGCCGACAAGCATGACTCACGTTCCGACCGCTACACCTACATCCCGACCATCGAGATCCTCACGAAGCTGCGGACCGAAGGGTTCCAGCCCTTCATGGTCTGCCAAACCCGAGTGCGCGTCGACGCGAAACGCCAGCATACGAAGCACATGCTGCGCCTGCGCCACGCGTCTCAGGTCGCTTCCCCGGAAACGCCGGAAATCATCCTCCTGAATTCGCATGACGGCTCAAGCAGCTACCAGATGTTGGGGGGCTACTTCCGCTTCGTTTGCCAGAACGGGCTGGTGTGGGGTGACACGACGCACGACATCCGCGTACCGCACAAAGGGGACGTAGTGGATCACGTCGTTAATGGTGCGCACGAGGTGCTCGACGGCTTCGACCTGATCCGTGAGTGCAAGGAAGGGATGGAGGCCGTGCAGCTCGACGAAGGCGAACAGCAGGCTTTCGCACGCTCTGTGCTGGCTCTCCGGTATGACGTGACCGAAGCACCGGCACCGGTCACCGAGACCCAACTGCTCCACGCGCGTCGCACCGAAGACACCCGCCCCGATCTCTGGACCACGTTCCAGCGTGTTCAGGAGAACGTGATCAAGGGTGGGCTGCGTGGTCGGTCCGCGGCTGGCCGCCGGACGTCGACACGCAGTGTGACCGGCATCGATCAGGATCTCCGCCTCAATCGCGCCATGTGGGTGCTCGCAGAAGAGATGCGCAAGCTGAAGGGCTAACCCGAATGCGCCGGCGCTATCCGCCGGCGCCTTACCGAACGTTGTCGTGTTCCATTTCTATCGAGGTCGATCATGATGCTTACCACAGAAAACCGCAGCTCCCGTTCCACCGAAGCAGCGCGTACACGGACCAGTCCAGACGCCGCCACGCATGCCGCCGTTCTGGCCGACACACTGACGCTCATCGAGACCGTGCAGTTGGTGCAAACAATCCTGCACGAGGCGTTTCCCGCGACGTCTTTCGCGATCACGGTTACGAAACGCGGGAACGGATCGCAGTTGACGATCGACTGGGTGGACGGCCCCCGCGACCTGCAGGTCGCGCGGCTCGTGTTGCCGCTGCAGGCGACGCGCCTTGCCAACGGTGGCAAGGTCGAGCGCGTCGAGCACTTTATGCTGACGTCGTCCGGCCGTCTCACAGTCCATCTGGCTGCGGATCGGATCACGTTGTCGCGCCGGTTCAGCGATCGCGCGATCGCACAGGTGCTGGAGCGTCTCGCGTTGCGCTACGCAGATCTCCTGGCACCGGACGTTCGCGCCATGATGACGGTCGACGATTACCGAGCCGGCCGCCTGCAGCTGGTCGAGGTCATCGGGGTGCATCGGACCGGCGGCCGTCGATCGGGATCAAACGTACAGGTGGACGTCGATGCATTGCTCGCGGAAACCACCGACGCTCACGGCTTTCCCCGCTCCATCACGGGCGCACGTCTCTTCGTGCGCCGAGACGTCCACTGACCACGAGAGCGAGGATAGAAACATGACCACGATCGAGATCGCTGCGACCGACGCAGCTCGCGCTTACAGCCTCCAGTTGCGCACCATGCCGGATTCTGACGACGAGGATGGAAGCCAATGGGCCCGTGCTACCAAAGCCGGTCGGAATAGGCTTTTGACGGCGCTCGCAGGTCTGAGTGATGAGGAGGCATTGCGCGTGATCCTCGCGAACCCTGGCGTCGAGCCGGATGGTGAGACCCCATTCAACCTTGTCGAGATGAGTGACGTACAAGGGTGGCGCCAGAGAACCGTCGAGGGGCATTGACCTGGAGTCGATCGCCGGAAATCGAGTACCGGCGATCTTCGCTCGAATTCGAAACTTGTGGACGGTCGGCCGTTGGGGTCGGCCGCTCATGCACGATCAGGACCACGTGATGGAACAGCCTTTCCTGAAGATGCCGAACTTGCACTGTACCGTCAATCGAGCGCACGTCGATCTCGTCGCGAAAGGGGCAAGGATAGCGGCCGAAGTCGGGTTAGTGCCCTGCGGGCCCGTGAGCTGGAGCAACCGGCTACGAGGCAAAGAATGCATCGACCTGACCGTCTACCGCCCGATGCACGGCAGTGGCGAACGCTACGCTGTCAAGCGATTCTTCGACGGATGCTACGCGTCTGTCACGTGTTTGCTCCCCGAGCATGCAAAACGCGCGCTTTTGGCAGATTCGCGTGCGGAGTTTGAGCAGATTTGTGCGGCAGGTGCCACGGTGCGTGCAGACGGGCCATCCGACGCGAGCAAGGAAGATCTCGAGCTGGTGGCGCTCGCGTTGCTCTCGACGGACATCGATGCCCAACATCCCGCTGCTCGCGTCGAGGCGCAGCAGCTGCCGCTGTTCTGATTTCACGGCGGTCGGGAGCTGATTACTCTCCTCCCGAATTCGCGCGGCGGCCGCTTTCGCGGCCGCGCCACTGAAATCGTGATCGCGCTCGGCGATCTGCGACCGCCGTGGCGCTCATGTCCGTGACGCAACACCACTCGCCGGCCCAGCGCACAGGCTACGGTCGATGCCCTTGCCTCATCCCTGCAGTCGACCTTTCAACCCGGAGCCCACGTTCGCCCGCCGTAGCCTGGCGGACGGACCATTGCGCCGCGCGCGACGAGTGTCGCACGGCGCCCTGCTCCTGCAAGGGGCTTTCGCGGCATATCCTCGCGCGCTTCGCGCACTCCGGTATTCCACGGTCCCCTTGCCCGCCATTCTCCGGCGGGCGCTCGCCAGCTCCGGGTAGCACGGTTTGCGAGCCAGATCGTTCTGGCTGTGCTCCGGCTGCCCCTATCTCAACTCTGAGGAGCTGACCGTGAGCTATTTGTACAACGGCGACTGCCTGGTCGCCATGCCCAAACTCGCCCCCGAATCCGTCGACTGCATCGTGACGGACCCGCCTTACCTGGTGAATTTTCGCGATCGGAGCGGCCGCTCGATCGCGAACGACGTGAACGGCGACTGGCTGGCGCCGGCGTTTGCCGAAATGTTCCGCGTCTTAAAGCGCGACGCGGTATGCATTTCGTTCTACGGCTGGAACAAGGTCGACCTGTTTTTCGACGCCTGGAAGGCCGCCGGCTTTCGCGTCGCCGGCCACTTCGTCTTCACGAAGTCCTACGCGTCCAAGGCCGGCCTGGTGAAGTACCAGCACGAATCGGCCTACCTGCTCGCCAAGGGGCGGCCCGCGACGCCGGCGGCGCCGATCGCCGACGTCATGCCGTTTCCGTACAGCGGCAATCGCCACCATCCGACCGAAAAGCCGGTCGCCGCGCTGCGCACACTCATTTCCGCATTTACGCAGCCAGGCGACACCGTACTTGATCCGTTCGCCGGTTCCGGCTCGACCTGCGTCGCCGCGCGCGAGCTCGGCCGCCGCTATATCGGCATCGAACTGGACGCGACCTACTTTGCGGCCGCCAAGGCGCGCCTGACGGCGCCTGTCGCCGGCGCCGCGTTGGCCGCCGCCTAAGCCCCGACCAGAGGATATTTATCATGCGACTGATCGTTTCAGCCTATTCCGGTCTCGAGCAGCTTGACCATCCCCGCACGAACGAAAACGGCGACCCTGTCGACGTGTTTTGCGTCCGTCTGGACGCCGCGGTGCGGTTCCCGCACCGCGCAAGCGACCTGGACATGGCGCGTATCTATCGGTACCGGAATTCGTTCGAATTCAGCGCCGGTACTTACGTCATGCACGACATTTTCCGCGAGCGCCTGGCCGAGCTCGCCGATTACCCGGCGATCTCGATCGGCGCCGCGCGAATCTGCCATACGAACGGCGCGATCGCAGCAACGGACGGCCCGTTCAAGGAGCTGATCGATTTCTCGCTCACGTCCGGAACGATCGGATCGCGGACTTCCGCAAAGCTGGCCGACGATTTCAGCCGATTCCTTGGGGCAATCGACGCCAATTGCGATCACCTGTTCGCCGAACTTTACCGAAATTGGTATTTCGCGTTCTGCCTGGCCGAGAACTGCGGTGCTGTGCAGCTTTCCTGATCACGCGACGCCGGCCGCCGAGGGCGGCCGGCTCGACGAACGTTAAAGGTCAATCATGGTTGAGTATCAAATTGAAGTGTTGTTGGCGACGATCGCACAAAGATCATTCGGCGAGGAAATCCAGGTCTTCTGGAACGCGGAAACCGAAATCGAGGTTTGCGTTACCTCCCTGCGATACGCGTTGCGTGAAGCGTTCGAATGCGGACGCTCCGTCAAGTAGTCGTCCTGTATATCCGGAGGCCGCTCCCCGCGGCCCCGTCCGAACATGAGGAAAGACAATGCAGCTCTTCTACATCAAGCATTTGCTGTGCGCGATCGCCGACAAACATTTCGGCCCACGCATGACCGGGACCGATGACGGCGACAGAGTGACTATGACGGTGGGCGAACTCATCCACGCGTTACGTGACGCGTTCGAGATCGGCCAGGGCGTGCGGAGGGACTGACCTTGAAGAAAGCCGAATTCGAAGCGCTCCTTACGGCGATCGCGCGGGAGCACCTGCATATCGAGACGCTCAAGACCCGTTATCGCGATCGCCTGGATTTTCACGATTGCGCCGTGTGGTGCATCCGTACCGCCCTGATCGCGGCATACAACGCCGGCGTCGTGCACGGGCTACGGAACTCGGCGAAATAGCGAGCGGCCGCCGGCGCCCGCCTGGTGCCGGCGGCAATCGCAGCTCACCTTGTTCCACTACTCGCCCGGGCCTGCAGCCCTGGGCGCCCAGTGGTACACGATTGCCAGTTTGTGTACCGCAGCCTGTACCACCGGTTCGGGGCGAGCCCACCCCGCCCGCATCGAGCGGCCGGGGCGGGCGGCGGGAGCAGCGGCCGCCGCCTCGAGGCGAGATCTCGGCCCTTTCCTCTTCGCCAGCCGGCGCGCGGCACCTTGCGCGCCCGGCTCCGCCAGGCACACAAGGTGCCGCG
>NZ_ASSI01000373.1:0-3487 GCF_000466765.1 Burkholderia sp. AU4i
TCCTCGCGCCGTCGACAGTCGTCACCGAGGAGATGGTCGAGCATCTTTGCGACACCGAGGACAAACGTCAGCTGTTGCGGCGATGGCGGCGGCCAGCGTGCGGACGGCGCGACGCAGGGCGGGCGTGAGCGTGGGCAGGCGGCGAACGGCGGTCATGCGTCGGAATCCCTCGTGGCGGACAGGCCGGCACCGGCGCACGCGGCGTCGCCGCGCGCGGCCGCGGTCGCGGCATCGCCGCCGTGCCAGAAGTCGAAATAGTTGAACCAGTTGTACGGTGCCGAGCGACAGTACCTGTCGAGCAGCGCGACGTAGCGCGCGAGTGCCGCGTCGACGGCCGCCGCGCGCGCATCGCGCCGCACGTCGGAGAAATCGGCGAGCGTCTCGAAGTGCACGTCGTAGCGGTTGCCGTCGCGATAGAGGCCCGTCATGAAGATCACCGGGCGCCGCAGCATCGCGGCCATGTAGAGCGGCCCGAGCGGGAACGCGGCCGGCGCGCCGAGCAGCGGCAGCCGCCGCAGCGATGCGGCCGCGTCGTCGAGCAGCGTGCGGTCGGCGAGCATGCCGACCATGCAGTTCGCGTCGAGGCGCTCGCGCACCTTCAGCATCGAGTCGACTTGCCCGAGCGGAATCACTTCCGGCTGCGCGGCGGGATTCACCGCGGTGAGCGTCGCGTTGATCTTGCGCGCGTTCTTCTCGTACATCGTCACGACGACGCGCAGGTCCGGGTGCGTGCGGCCGATCGCGCGCACGACCTCGAAGCTGCCGAGATGCGCGCCCATCAGGAACGCGCCGCGTCCGCCCGCGAGCGCTTCGTCTACCAGCGTCTCGCCGTGCAGCCGGATGTCGAACAGGTCGAAGCGCCCGTTCATCAGGTAGATGCGGTCGTGGATCGTCGCCGCGAACGTGAACACGTGCCGGTACACGTCGCGCCAGCGCGCGGGGCGGCCGAGCACGCGGCGCAGGTAGTCGCGCGACGCCGCGCACGCGACCGGCGAAAACAGCACGAAGTACGTCGCGATCAGGTGCAGCACGACGCGCGCGCGCGGCCGGCCGAAGCGCAGCGAGATCCACGTCATCGCGCGCAGCAAGCCCGCATTGCTGCGCTCCTGGCGTTCGGCCCACGCGGTGCGCTTCATGGCTGCGCACCGTCCTGCTCGGCCGGCGGCGCGGACAGCACGCCGCTCGCGACGTCGCGCGCCCCGGCGCGCAGCGTGAAGCGGATCGCACCGCTGGCCGCGGCGTCGTACGCGAGATCGAGCGGCTCGCCGGGCGCGACCGGGCTCAGGAATTTCGCAGACCCGAGCCGCCACGCGTGCAGCGGGCGGTTCAGCGCGGTGCCGAGCGCATGGATCGCGTGATCGAGCAGCACGACGCCCGGCACGACCGGATGGCCGGGGAAGTGGCCGGGGAGTGCCGGGTGATCGGCGGGGATCGTGAACCCGAGTGCGGGCGTGCCGGCCGGATCGGGCACGGGCACGGGCACGGCCGCGGGGCGCGCATGTTGCGCAACGAGTGCGGCGAGCACGTCGCGCGGCAGCTTGCCGGTTTCGTTGCGCGGCAGCGCATCGACGAACACGAGCGGGCGCGGCATGAACGCGGGATCGATCCGTTCGCGCAGCGCGCGCTGCAGGCCGGCTGCCGTAAGCGTCGGCGCGACGACGAGCGCGACGAGGCGCGTGACCGGCTCGAGGCGGATGTCGTCGTGTGCCGCCGGGGCTTCGTCGGGCATGAAGAATACGCCGTCGAGCACCTGCGGAATCGCGTTGAGCTGATGGTTCAGGTACGCGAGCGACGTGCGCTTGCCGGCGATGTTGACGAGGTCGGCCTTGCGGCCGTGCAGCAGGAACCGGCCGTCGCCGAGCAGTTCGAGTGCATCGCCCATCGGTACGGGGGCCTCCACATGTCCGCCCGACACCCACACGGTCGGGCCGTTGTCGTCGTCGTCCGGTTCGGCGCGCGCGTCGAGACGGATGTCCGGGAACAGTTCCCATGCCGCGCCCTGCGACGTGCGGCGGGTGGCGATCTGGCCGGTCTCGGTGCTGCCGTAGATCTCGACGAGCGGCGCGTCGAGCGCGGCCTCGGCTTCGCACGCGAGCTTTTCCGACAGCGGCGCGGTGGCCGACAGCACGAGCGCCGCGCGCGGCAGCGCATGGCCGGCCGCGAGCAGCGCACGCAGGTGGATCGGCGACGTGACGAGCACGCGCGGCTGAGGGATCGCGTCGAGTTCGTCGCGAATGTCGACCGGGTAGAACGGCTGGCGGTTGCTGAACGCGAGGCCGCCGATCAGCGCGAGCAGCACCGTCGACTCGAAGCCGTACATGTGCTGCGCGGGCACCGTGCCGATCAGCGCGGCCGCGCGGCCGTCGAGCAGCCCGAGGCGGTCGGCCGCCGCGCGCACGCAGCCGACCAGGAAGCCCCAGGTCTTGCGGTGCGGCACCGGCGCGCCGGTCGAGCCGGACGTGAACACGTAGGCCATGATCCGCGCCGCATCGATCTGCGGCACGGCGAACGGCGCGTCGCCCGCGAGCGCGCCGGGGGCGGCATCGGGGTACGCGAAGCGCGGCAGGTCGATCGTGCAGTCGGGCGCGTCGTGCAGGCAGAACGCGTCGGGCGCGAACGACGCGAGCTGGCGGACCATTTCCGGCGTATGCGTCGACGGCAGCAGGCTGACCTTGCCGGCAACGAGCGCGGCGCACAGGCTGACCGCGAAGCGGTAGCGGTCGCGGCACACGTTGAACACGTGCGCGCCGGCGGGCAGCGCGGCGGCCACGCGCGCGACGTCGGCGACGAACGTGCGCACGGTGACGGGCGCGCCGTCGCGCCAGGCGATCGTCTGGTCGGGCGACGAATGGAAAACCAGCGGGTGAGTCGGCATAAATTGGTCGAAACAGGAGCGAAGGCCGGCGCGGCCGCGTTGCGGCGCCGCGCCGGCCGTGAATTCATCGTGATGCCTGCGACGCGTGTGTCGTCGCGCGATACGCGCGCACCGCGTCGACCATGCGCGGCCGCGGTTCGTGCGGCAGGGCGAAGCGTCGGCACGCGTGCTCGGCCGCGAACATCACGGCGACGAGCGGCAGCGACAGGTAGTTCGCGAACGTCGACCATGTGACGATCGGCGCGGTCGCGAACAGCAGCGTCGACACGGCGGCGATCGCGACGAAGAACAGCGTCCACGCGAGCGTGATCTGCCGCGTGTAGTGCGCGACGGCCGGCGTGATCGCGCCGTGGATCATCGTCGCGAAATGCGTGCACAGCGGCACCTTGCCGGCCGCGAGCGTGCGGCCGAACAGCAGCGCCATCGCGAGGTTGAAACTCGCGTGTTCCAGGTACAGGCCCCATTCGAAGTGCCGCGCGAGCGGCACGCGCGCGGCCCACAGCGCGGCGGCGGCAAGCAGCCATGCGGACACGAACCCGATGCGATGCGGCGAGCGCAGCGCCGTGCCGACCGCGAGCAGCAGCGGCGGCACGAGCGCCATCGCAAGGCCGA